>NZ_WUJP01000137.1 GCF_009806515.1 Geminicoccus flavidas
CCAGGGTCAAGTCGGCGCCCTTCTGCCAGGTCAGGCGGGTGATCACGCAGAACAGCGGCGAGCCGTCCTGGTCGAGCCCCAGCCGCTGGCACAAAGCTGCCTTGTTCGCCGCGCGGTCCTCCAGGCTGCCGACCGCATAGTTCTTCGCCAACAGCGGGTCGCTGGCCGGGTTCCACCGGTCCAGGTCGATGCCGTTGACGATCCCGCTCAGCCGCGCCGCCCGCGCGTTCAAGAGGCCGTCCAGCCCCATGCCCAGCTCCGGCGTGCGGATCTCGCGGGCATAGCTCGGGCTCACCGTGGTGATGCGGTCGGCATAGTTGAGCCCGGCCTTCAAGAAGCCGATCTGGCCGTAATACTCGACGCCTTCCGGTACGAAGGCGCTGCGCGGCAGGCGCAGCTCGTCGAGCAGGCGGGCCGGGAACTGGCCCTGGAAGGCCAGGTTGTGGACGGTCAGCACGGTGGCGGGGCGGCTACCCCTGGCCAGCGCCAAATATGCTGGGGCCAGTCCGGCCTGCCAGTCATGGGCATGGACGATGTCCGGCCGATAGCCCGGCAGGAGGCCCTGGCCGAGCCAGGCCGCCACGAGCGAGAGGGCGGCGAAGCGCTGGGCGTTGTCGGCCCAGTCCAGCCCCGCGGCATCGAGATAGGGGCCGCCCGGCCGATCGAACAGATGTGGCGCATCGAGCAGGAACAGGGACAGGCCGGTATCGGTAGCCCCCGCCAGCAGCCGGGCGTCGCCGCCGAACAGGTCGGCCAGGCGCAGGCACTCCTCCGCCTGCGCCACCCGGCCCATGACCTGCCGGTAGGCAGGCAGGAGGATGCGGACCGCCGCCCCGTGCGGCGCCAGCGCTCTCGGCAGCGCACCCACCACGTCGGCCAGCCCGCCGGTCTTGATCAGCGGATAGCATTCGGATGCCACCGACAGAACGGACAAGCTCATCAAT
Source organism: Geminicoccus flavidas (assembly GCF_009806515.1). Lineage (GTDB taxonomy): Bacteria > Pseudomonadota > Alphaproteobacteria > Geminicoccales > Geminicoccaceae > Geminicoccus > Geminicoccus flavidus. The sequence goes on from NZ_WUJP01000137.1 coordinate 945, forward strand.
CAGCCGCCGAGCCGGTCGATCATCGGCTGGGTGATCAGGCAGATCCCGCGGTCGGTGCGCCGGAAGCGCTGCGCGTCCACCTCCGGGTCCTCGCCCACGACCAGCCCGTCCGGGATGGTCACCCCGCCGTCGATCACCACGTTGCGCAGCCGAGCGCCGCGGCCGATCTTGGCATAAGGGAGCACCACCGCACCTTCGAGCAGGCCATAGGAATGGACGTGGACGCCGGTGGACAGGAGCGAGCGGCGGACCTTCGAGCCGGAAACGATGCAGCCGCCGGACACGAGCGAGCTGACGGCTTCGCCGCGGCGGCCGTCCACGTCGTGGACGAACTTGGCGGGCGGAGTCAGTTCCGAGTAGGTCCAGATCGGCCAGGTCTGGTCGAACAGGTCGAGCTGCGGGACGATGTCGGTTAGGTCGATGCTGGCTTCCCAATAGGCGTCGACCGTGCCGACATCCCGCCAGTAGGCCTCCGATTCGGCCTTCGACTTCACGCAGGACTGGGTGAAGCGGTGCGCCACCGCCTTGCCGTGCTGCACGATGTAGGGGATCAGGTCCTTGCCGAAGTCCCGCGCCGAGCCGGGCGTTTCCGCGTCTCGGCGGAGCTGGTCGAACAGGAAGTCGGTCCGGAAGACGTAGATGCCCATGCTGGCGAGCGCCTTGTCCGGGTTACCGGGGATGCCCGGCGGGTCGGCCGGCTTTTCCAGGAAGGCGACGATCCGGGAGTCCTCGTCGACATGCATGACCCCGAAGGCGGTGGCCTCCATGCGCGGGACTTCCAGACAGCCGACGGTGACGTCGGCATGCGTGTCCACGTGCTGCTGGAGCATCAGCCCGTAGTCCATCTTGTAGACATGGTCACCCGCCAGGATGATCATGTATTCGGGCGCATAGTCCTGGATGATGTCGATGTTCTGGAAGACGGCGTCGGCAGTACCCTCATACCACTGGGTCTCCGACACGCGCTGGCTGGCTGGCAGGATGTCGAAGCCCTCGTTGCGCTCGGGCCGCAGGAAGTTCCAGCCGCGCTGCAGGTGGCGGATCAGGCTATGCGCCTTGTACTGGGTCGCCACCGCGATCCGCCGGATCCCGGAATTGAGCGCGTTGCTCAGCGCGAAGTCGATGATCCGGGTCTTGCCGCCGAAGAACACCGCGGGCTTGGCGCGCCGGTCGGTGAGCTCATGCAGGCGGGAGCCACGGCCGCCCGCCAGCACATAGGCCATCGCACTGCGCGCCAGGACGGTGGTGGGCGTCCTCACATCGACCATCGATCGCTCCCTTCCCGTCTCTTCTTGTCTTGCCGCTCATGAACTGAGCTCACCATCCGCACTGAACAGGGCCGGCGACAGGGTCCGGGAGCGCGACCGGCGGGCGCGCGGGACCAGCCGTACCGTGCCGTCGTTCCCCCCGCGAAGCCGTCCCGGCCGCACATCCGCCACCACGGTAGCGAGCCGCATCCATGTTGAGAACTTCTCGCCCGCGCCCAGGTTGCGGCAGGCCGGCGCGATATTCCAGCCGCGACGCTGGAATAAGGCTCCACCTGCCGCATCGGGCTCCGGCCGGACCGTGCGTTGCTCACCTGCGGGTGGATGGCCCGCAGGCCGAGGCCCCGACGGCCGAGCTGCACCGGCCCGTCAGCCTGGGTCCATCGGCGCGTGCCAGATGTTCTCGGCATATTCGCGGATCGAGCGGTCGGAGGAGAACCAACCCGCGTTCGCGGTGTTGTGCAGCGACATATGCCGCCACTGCTCGGGCCGGCGGAACAGGGCGGCTGCCTTGAGCTGGGTGGCCGAGTAGTCGGCGAAATCCGACGCCACCATGAAATAGTCGCTCTCGTACAGGTCGTGGACGATCGGCCCGTAGCGGCCGGGCTCGTCCGGCGAGAACACGCCGCCGCCGACCGCATCCAGCACCTGGCGCAGGTTGATGTCGGCCTCGATCACCGCCCGCGGGTTGTGCCCGTTGGCCCAGCGCTCGCGCACCGCATCGGCGGTCAGCCCGAAGATCAGGATGTTGTCCAGGCCGACATGGCGGCTGATCTCGACATTGGCGCCGTCCATGGTGCCGATCGTGATGGCGCCGTTGGCCTGGAACTTCATGTTGCCGGTGCCGGACGCTTCCATGCCTGCGGTCGAGATCTGCTCGGACAGGTCGGCGGCCGGGACTAGCATCTCGGCCAGCGAGACGTTGTAGTTCGGCAGGAACACGACCCTGAGCTTGTCGCGCACGGTGGGGTCGCGGTTGATCACCCGGGCCACGTCGTTGATCAGCTTGATGATCAGCTTGGCCCGGTGGTAGCTCGCGGCCGCCTTGCCGGCGAAGATCTTAACCCTGGGCGTCCAGTCGCGCTCCGGCTCGGCGCGCATCGCCTCGTAGAGGTGGACCGTCTCCAGGATGTTCAGGAGCTGGCGCTTGTATTCGTGGATCCGCTTGATCTGGATGTCGAACATCGCGTCCGGGTCGAGCCGGATGCCGGTCCGTTGCGCAATGAACGCCGCCAGGCGCTGCTTGGCCCCCTGCTTGACCCGCGCGAAGCGCTGGAGGAACGCCTGGTCGGTGGCGAACTGCTCCAGCTCCTTCAGCCGCTCGGCATCCTTGATCCACTGGGGGCCGATCACGTCCGAAATCAGGTGCGCCAGGTCCGGATTGCACTCCACCAGCCAGCGGCGCATCGTGATGCCGTTGGTGACGTGGGTGATGCGGTCCGGGAACAGCGTGTTCAGGTCCTTGAACACGGTCTCGCGCATCAGTTCGCCATGGAGCTCCGAGACGCCGTTGACCCGGCGCGAGCCGATGAAGGCGAGGTTGCCCATCCGCACGCGGCGGCCATGGGTCTCGTCGATCAGGGACACCGAGCGGACCAGGTCGTCGTTCACGTCCGGCCGTCGGCGCACGGCGGCAAGATGCATCGCGTTGATCTCGAAGACGAGTTGCATGTGCCGGGGCAGGAGCCGCTCGAACAGTGGCACCGACCAGGTCTCCAGGGCTTCCGGCAGGAGGGTGTGGTTGGTGTAGCAGAGCGTGGCCTTGGTGATCTCGAAGGCCTCGTCCAGCGCAAACCCGTTCAGGTCGACCAGGATCCGGGTCAGCTCCAGCACCGACAGGGCCGGGTGGGTGTCGTTGAGCTGGATGTTTGCCGCCTGGGGCAGCGAGGTCAGGTCGTCATACTGGGTCAGGTGGCGGCGGATCAGGTCCTGCAACGAGGCCGAGGTGAAGAAGAACTCCTGCCGCAGGCGCAGCTCCTGTCCCTCGGCGGTGGAATCGTCGGGATAGAGGACCCGCGAGATCGAGCTGGCGCGCACCTGCTCGGCGAACGCATCGACATGCTGGCCGCGGTTGAAGGCGTCCAGCCGGATGGGCGTGATCGGCCGGGCCGCCCACAGGCGCAGCGTGTTGATGGTCCTGCTTTCCCAGCCGACCACCGGCGTGTCGTAGGCCTGGGCCAGCACCCGCTCGGACGGCTGCCATATATAGGAGACGGTGCCGTCCGGATTGTCCTCGGCATCCACATGGCCGCCAAAGCCGATCTCGTAGGCGACTTCGGGCCGCTCGAACTCCCAGGGATTGCCGAAGGCTAGCCAGTCCTCGGGCAGCTCGACCTGCCAGCCGTCCCGGATCACTTGGCGGAACAGGCCGAAATCGTAGCGGATGCCGTAGCCGTAGGCGGGCACGCCGACCGTGGCCATGCTCTCCATGAAGCAGGCGGCGAGCCGGCCCAGGCCACCATTGCCGAGTGCTGCGTCCGGCTCCAGCGCCTTGACCGCCTCGAAGTCGATGCCATGGGCCGCGAGCGCCGCCTTCACCTCGTCCAGAAGGCCCAGATTGCTCGCAGTGTCGGTCAGTAGCCGACCGATCAGGAACTCAAGTGACAGGTAGTAGACCCGCTTCTTGCGCTGCCGGTAGGTCTGGTCGGTGGAGGCGAACCAGCGGTCGACCAGCCGGTCGCGGAGCGTGATCGCGGTCGCCACGTACCAATCGTGCAGCCGGGCGAACTCGGGATTCTTGCCCACGGCATAACGCAGCGTGGTGACAATCGCCTCCTTGAGGTCCGCGGACGCCCGACCGGGCAGCGGCCGCGGCGGTGAGGTGCTAGCCGGCGAGGGCGAACTCGGCATGGTCTTGGTGTCCATCACGTCGCAGGTCCTTGGTGGCCTCCCCCTGCCCCGGTCCGCGGGAGGTTCGGCTCGTGGATGCACACGGCGCTCGACGGGCCTCCGGCCGGCCCCGGCCGGCCTCCAGGACGGAAGCCGACGCCGCCCGTCGAGCATGGCGGGCATGATGGGCTTGGCAAGCGCCACTATGGAAACGGGAGGGCCCCTTGCAGATTCCGGGCGGCAGACGTGGACGCGGCGCAAGCACAAGCCGCCGGTCCCGCCCGAGCAGCGGCTTGACAATGGCGCCCCAGACACCCAGCTTGCCTGCCGTCGTCTCCGTGGTGATTTGCGCCGACCGGCTTGCGGCCACGTTAAACAAGCGGCTAAAAGGTCGTGATATAGGACGTTATTCCTGGGAATGACCGGGGGAGCGTCCTTATCCCGTTCCTGACCGGTCGGCCACTCGACGTTGAATCGAGGCCAGGAAGCGGTCGATGCCCATCAAGATTCCCAACGACCTGCCCGCGGCGGAACTGCTGCGCAACGAGGGCGTGCGCCTGATCGGTGAGGAGGATGCGCTGCAGCAGGACATCCGGCCGATGCAGGTGGGCCTGCTCAACCTAATGCCGGACAAGCTCACCACCGAAACCCAGTTCGCCCGGCTGCTCGGCGCCACGCCACTCCAGGTCGAGCTGACCCTGATCTCGACCGGAAGCTATACCCCCTCGAATGTGTCCCAGTCGCACCTGCAGAGCTTCTACCAGAGCTGGGAGCAGGTGGCGGACCGCAAGTTCGACGGGCTGCTCATCACCGGCGCGCCGGTCGAGCTGCTGGAGTTCGAGGAGGTGAAGTACTGGGACGAGCTGGTGCGGATCTTCGAGTGGTCGCGCCGCCACGTCCATTCGACCTTCAACGTCTGCTGGGGCGCTCAGGCAGCGCTCTACCACTTCCATGGCGTGCCGAAGCACACCCTGCCGGTGAAGCGGTTCGGCATCTATCGCCACGAGGTCACCGAGCCGCGCGACGCCGCGCGCTCGCCGCTCATGCGCGGCTTCGACGACGAGTTCTGGGTGCCGGTCAGCCGCCACACCGAGGTGCGCGAGGAGGACCTGCCTGCTGACGGCAGCATCCGCGTGCTGGCCCGCTCGTCCCGTGCCGGCCTGTGCCTGTGCGAGGACCCGGCGAACCGCCACCTCTTCATGTTCAACCACCTGGAATACGACACGTTCACGCTGGACCGCGAGTACCGGCGCGACCTGGAGCGCGGGCTGAACGTCGAGATGCCGCTGCGCTACTACCCGGACGACGATCCGTCCAAGCGGCCGGTCAACCGCTGGCGGGCCTATGCCCACCTGCTGTTCGGCAACTGGATCAACGAGATGTACCAGACCACGCCGTTCGACCTGGACGAGATCGGCGGCTGACCGGCGGCGGGCAGGCCAGCACAGGCCGGCATGGGGGCAGACGAGCTGGTGAATCGATATTGACCTTCCTGCTCGCCTGCCTACCTGGATGGCGCGAGGCCACGTCCTCCCCCTCCACGGGATGAAGTCCGGGACGGCCCGGCAGTTTGGCCTAAGGAGGCTGCCGTGGCGTGGTTCATTCTCGTCATCGCTGGTTTGTTCGAGGTCGTCTGGGCCTTCACGATGAAGCAGTCGGAGGGCTTCACGCGCCTCTGGCCCACGGTCGTCACCCTGGTTGCGATGGTGGTGAGCTTCGCACTTCTGTCCTGGTCGATGCGATCGCTCCCGCTCGGCACTGCCTATACGGTCTGGACCGGGATCGGGGCAGTGGGCGCATTCCTGGCGGGGATCGTCTTTTTGGGCGAATCCGTCAGCGCGATGCGCCTGCTGGCGGCCCTGCTCATCGTGAGCGGGCTGCTGCTCATGAAGCTGTCCAGCACCGCCTGACATGGCGGCCGCCCGGCCCAGGTCAGGTGGTCGGGTGCGGGCTCAACCCTGCCGGTCGCCCGCCTTCTGGTCCTGGACCCTGACCATGCCGGCGGCCACGCCGATGCTGGCGGCACCCGCCTTGCCCAGCGTGATGGCCCCGCTGCCAGCATGGTCCGGCCCGGCGCCGACGATCCGGCGATACTGGATCCGACCGGTCGCGAAATCCAGCGCGGTGAATGCCCAGCGATTGCCGTCCGGCAGGTGCTCGTAGCTGTAGATCAGCCCGTTCTCCAGCGAGAGGGCCGGCATCACCGAGACTCCCACGGTGCTGTTCCAGGCCATCTCGCAGCGACCCTGCCGCGCATCG
>NZ_WUJP01000138.1 GCF_009806515.1 Geminicoccus flavidas
ATGTCGATCCGCTCCAGGCCGCGCCCGCCTGCCAGGTTCGCCGCCAGGACCGAGGCCTGTCCCTCCGCCTGCCAGGCCACGCCCAGCAGCCGCTCGCCCGACCGGGTGGGGAAGGGATAGGCGGCGAACAGGGGCGTGCTGCAGATCCGCTGGCCTCCGGCCTGCCGGGAGCGGTCGAACACCACCAGCCGCTCATGCGGCCAGCCGCCATCGGTCAGCGCCACCATCTGCCGGCCCAGCAGCAGCACGGCCCGCTGCCTGGAGGCGGCTTCCGGCCCGCCCGCCATCGCCTGCGGCGCCCCCAGCGGCTGGCGCCAGGTCACCACCGGCTGCCCGTCCGCACCGGCATCCAGGCGCTGCAGCGCGTCCCCAGCGACCAGGAACAGCGCACCCTCGCCCGGATCGACCGCCGGATGGCTGCCGACCGTGGCGGAAGCCCCGTTCGCCGCCGTGAGCCCCAGGGTCCTGGTCGTGCAGTCGTCCAGGCGCAGGGTTCCCGCAATCCCGGCGGCGCTCACGAACCAGGCGCGGCCGCCGCCCTGCGGCAGGAGCGCGGTCACCTGGTCGCCGGCCGGCAGGGCGGGCTTCAGGTCGCAGGCCGCCACCTGCTCGAACCTGGCCGTCCCCCGGGTCCACACCGCACCGATCGTCACCACCCGGACCTGCTGGACCACCCATATCTGGCTGCCGCCCGCCAGGACTACGATCCGGCCGGCCTGGTCGACATAATGCGCGCCGGTCGCCGGGCCATCGGGCAGCGCCAGCTCGGCCAGACGGTTCAGGAAGCCAGGGTCCAGGAGATTGAGCGTGGCCCCGCCGGGCCTGGTACAGACGGCCAGCACCCGGCCCTTGTCATCCAGCGAGACCTCGCCGCAGGCGGCATCGAGCCGGATCGAGCCCACCGCCTGCATTCCGCCCAGCGGTCCCGCCGCCGCCTGGGCGCCGATGGTCGGCCGGGCCGTGACGGGTGCCAGGGCGACCAGGGGCCGGGGCGATGCCGGGCGGCCGGAGAAGCTGCCGGCAGCACCCGCCGCCACACCATTCGCTATCGGTTCCGGCTCCGCCGCCGTCGACAGTACCGGCAGCAGGAGCGAGAGAAGAAGTGCCGTAGAAAATCCGGCACGGCGCGCCCGACGGATCATCCGCGCGTGTCCTCGCATGGGCCATGGAACATCATGACACGTCTCAGCGCACTGACTCAAGTCACGCCGTCATGGCAACGCCAGACAGCCGCGGCAGGAACCCCGACCCAACCGGCTCCGTCCCCGGAAAGTCGCGGTCAGCGGCGCGGCGGGCGCCGGTCATGGGGCGCCAGCACCCGGACCGCGGCATGCTCGGCAGTGCGCGCCGCCGCCTGCGGGAGCGCCACGTACTGGCGTCGCCGGGGCCGGGCGGTCTGGAAGGCCGGGGCGCCCAGATAGAGCTGCTTTTCCGCCTCCGCCAGGAGGATGCCGCCGAACTGCGGCCAGAGCCGCTGGCCGGTGCGCTCCAGCGGGATGGCCAGGCGCTGCAGGATCTTCAGGTTCCAGGGCGGCACGAACATGGCGCGGCGCACCTCGCCCCGCACCAGGAGGTGGCGGGCGAGCAGGCGCTGGAGCTGGCCGGATGTGAAGGGCGAGCCCTGGCCGAACGGCGTGGTGTCGGACAGGGACCACAGCCCGTGCCGGTTCGGCACGATCAGCACCACCCGGCCGTCATCGGTGAGCACCCGCCAGATTTCGCGCATCAGCCGGTTCAGGCTGCGGCAGGTCTCCAGCGCATGGACCAGGAGCAGGCAGTCCACGCTCTGGTCGGCCAGCGGGATCTCGTCCTCCTGGAAGATCGCGAGCCGGCAGGGCCCCGTCTCCGGCCAGCGCTGCACGATGCAGCCGGCCGGCACCAGGGCCAGGGTCGCGGCCGCCTCGTCGGCGAAGACGTCCAGGAACGGCATGGCGAAGCCCATGCCGACGATGGTCTTGCCGGCCACCTGCGGCCAGAGCTGGCGGAGCTGCAGCCCGATCAGCCGACGCGCGAGCTGGCCCTTGCGGCTGGCGTAGAACTGCTCGAGATCGCCGTTCATGACTCCCTTCGGTTCTCGCTTCGGTTCCCGGCTCGACAAAGGTCGTGCGCCGCCCGAGGTGGCGCGCACTGCTCGTCTGGACCATATACGACGGCAATGCCCATGCTGAAGTGGGTAGACGCCCAAACGCGACTAAACGGGAGATGCGACCTTGGCCAATGCCCCAATCCTGGTGGAACTCCTGCCGATCCTGGACGACAACTACGCCTTCATGCTGCGCCAGGAAGGCAATTCCAGGGTGGTGATCGTGGATCCGGGTGAAGCGGCGCCCATTGCCGAGGCGCTGGCCGAACGCAGCCTGCAGATCGGCAGCATCCTGATCACCCACAGCCATGCCGACCATGTCGCCGGGGTCGAGGAGCTGGCGCTGGCCACCCAGGTCGAGGTCATCGGCAACGGCGCCGACTGCCACCGCCTGCCCAAACTGACCCGCACGGTCGAGCCGGGCCAGCGCTTCGAGCTGCTGGGCACGCCGGTCGAGGTGCTGGACACGCCCGGCCATGTGCGCGGCCATGTCAGCTACCACCTGCCGGAGGCCAAGCTGCTGTTCTGCGGCGACGTGATGTTCACCATGGGCTGCGGCCGGCTGGGCGAGGACGGGCCCGAGGTGCTGTGGAAGTCCCTGCAGCTCCTGGCCGGGCTGCCCGACGACACCAAGGTCTATTCCGGCCACGAGTACACGCTGGGCAATGCCAAGTTCGCGGCCCACGTCTTCCCGGACAACCAGGAGATCAAGGCCAGGCTCGCCAAGGTCCAGGAGCTGCGGGCGGCCGGCCAGCCCACCGTGCCGACCACGATCGGCGAGGAGAAGCGGACCAACCCGTTCCTGCTGGGCGGGTCGGAGGCGCGCTTTGCCGAGTTGCGCGAGGCCAAGAACAACTTCCGCGGCTAAGGCAGGGCTCAAGGCAGGCGGCGCAGCATGGTACTGGCCGTCTGCCGGGCCGCCAGCGCCACGGCCAGCACGATGGCGAATGCCCCAAGCAGCAGGATCGCCACGTCCAGCGGCCGGACGGCCAGCACCGTCTGCACCGGCCAGCCGCCCGCCGGCCCGGCCTTTGCCAGCATCAGCATGACGAGCGTACCCAGGCCGGCGCCGGCCAGGCCGCCTAGCCATAGCGGGCGGAACGGGTAGGGCCGCAGCTCGCGCAGCATGAACGCGTCGTCGGCGCCGAGCATGCGCAGGACCTCGATCTCCCCGTGCCGGCGCCGGACGGCATCGGCCGCCACTGCCGCCGCCAGCAACACCGCCAGCAGCAGGGCGCCGGCACCGAAGGCCGGCATGGCATAGCGCAGCAGGGCGAGCAGTGCCGGGTCCGCGCGCGGGCCGATGATCCCGGCATCCTCGATCAGGCCGTCCGGGGCGAGTGCGGTGATCCGCCCTTGGAGCCGCAGGAGGTCGGGCACCACTCCTGGGTCGAACCGGACCTCCAGCAGGAGCGGCATGGGCAATTCGGCATCCCGGCCGCCGACCAGGACCTCGCGCACCTCCGCCTCGGGGATCGCCTCGACCTGCCCGACCTCCGGATCGGCGCGCAGCAGGGCGACCACGCCAGCGAGGTCGCCGTCGCGATCGGACGGATCGAGCGGTGCCGGCAGGGACACCACCGCCACCGCGACGCTGCGGTCCTCGGCCGCCAGCAGCAGGCCATGGCCCGCGGCGGCGAGCGCCAGGGCGACCGTCGCCGCCAGGACCAGCAGGCCGAGCAGCAGAGCCGCCATGCCCCTGGCCGGCCAGCCGGGTGTCGGGAAGCTGCCGGCACTCATGCGACCAGGTCCGTCGATGCGGTGGGCAGCGCCGGATGGAGGCGGCCGTCGGCCAGGCGCATGGCCGCCCCCCGGACCCGGGCTGGCAGTGCTGGGTCATGGGTCGCCAGGAGGATGGTGGTGCCGGCCCGGTTCAGCTCGCCCAGGAGGTGGAGGGCACGATGTGCCAGCGGCCCGTCCAGCAGGCTGGTGGGCTCGTCGGCCAGCAGCAGGTCGGGTCGGCTGATCACTGCACGTCCGAGGGCCAGCAACTGGCGCTCGGCGGCAGACAGCTCTCCTGGCCGCCGTGCCGCCAACCCGGTGATCCCCAGCCAGTCCATGAGCTCGGCGACCGGCGGCCGGATCTGCCTGGCGGGCAGACCCGCGATGCGGAGCGGCAGGGCCAGGTTGGCCGCAGCACTCAGATGGTCCAGGAGGCGCAGGTCCTGGCAGACGAGCCCGATCCGGCGGCGGATCCGGGCGCGCTCGGTCCGATCGATCCATGCGGTGTCCCGGCCGAACAGGGTCAGCCGCCCGGCCGGCGGGGCGGCGGCGCGGGCGATGGTAGCCAGCAGCGTGGTCTTGCCGGCGCCGCTGGCGCCGGCGATCACCAGGAACGATCCTGCTTGCACGGTGAGGTCGATGTCGCGCAGAACGTCCGGGCCGGAACCATACTTCATGGCGGCCCCGAAGAGTTCGACGATGATTTCGCGCTGGTCGCTCAATATCGATCCTGGAACCACTGCCGTCTTGCCCCCGGATCGCCGCCGGCCGGGCCGGATGCGTCAGCCATGGTCGGTGCGGCCGGTATCATGCCCGACATCATGATCGTCACCTGCCCCAACTGCGGCGCCAAGTACAAGATCGACAGCGCCGCGATCGGCGAGAAGGGGCGCATGGTCTCCTGTGCCAATTGCCGCCATCGCTGGTTCGTCGATCGGGAGCGACCCGGTGCCGAGCTTGCCGCGCCCGAGCCGCCGTCGCCACCGCCAACTGCCGAGCGGCCGCGCCTGGGCGAGGAGCCGGGCATGGTGCGGCGGGGCAGCCGGAGCGGCGCGTTCGGCTGGCTCGTCCTCCTGGTGCTGGCAGGCGTGGTGGCCGGCCTGGTGCTGGCCCGCAACCAGATCGCCACAGCCTGGCCGCAGGTGGCGGGCATGTACCGCCAGCTTGGCCTGGAGGTGACGGTCGATCCCGGCCTGGAGATCCGCGGCGTCACCTCCTCGGAGATCGACGAGGACGGGGAGCGGGTGCTGGTGGTGAGCGGCGAGATCGTCAACACCACCGATTATGCTAGGTCGGTTCCGGCCCTGCGGGTGGCGCTGCTCGACAGTGATCGGATGGAACTGACCAGCGAGGTGGTGCGGGTCGAGCCGCCCATCCTGGAGGCCCGCGCCACCACCCGGTTCGAGGCGCAGCTGGAGGACGTGCCCCCCGAGGCGCGCCACACCGCGGTGCGGTTCGAGGACGCCCCTTGACCCTGCCGATGGCGCGCGCCCTGGCCGAGGCCAAGGCCGCATCCGAGCGCGGCGAGGTGCCGGTTGGCGCCGTGGTCACCGACCGGGCCGGGCGGATCGTCGCCGCGGACGGCAACCGGGTCGAGGAATGGCGGGATCCCACCGCCCATGCCGAGATCCTGGTGCTGCGCGCGACGGCCGCCGCCCTGGGCTCGCCGCGCCTGGTCGACCATGACCTGTGGGTGACGCTGGAGCCCTGCCCGATGTGCGCCCAGGCGATCGCCTTCGCCCGGATCCGCCGCCTCCACTACGGTGCCGCCGATCCCAAGGGCGGCGGCGTCGACCACGGCCCGCGCATCTTCGGCCAGCCCACCTGTCATCACCGGCCGGAAGTGGTGGCGGGCATCCGGGAGACGGAGGCGGCGGCGCTGTTGCGGGAGTTCTTCCAGGCGCGGCGTTGACCAATGCCAGGAGGAATGTGTATGTTCCTGCGAGTTCATACACATCGGGCACGTGATGCGCACCAACATCGACATTGATGATGCCCTGTTGGCGGAAGCGGCTCGGCTCACCGGGCTGCCTACCAAGAAGGCGGTCGTCGAGGAGGCGTTGCGCAGGCTCGTTCGTCAGAAGAGACAGGCGGAAGCGCTGCGCGAACTGACCGGCATCGGCTGGGAAGGCGATCTTGACGTGATGCGCACCGACCGGAGTGGCCATGGACCCTGGGGCACGCCGCATAGCGACGAGCCCCCGTCCACGTGACCCTTCTCACTGTGGACAGTTCCATCTGGATCGACGTCTTCAGAGGCAGGGACACGCCGAAAGTCAGGCTGTTTCACGCGCAGAGCGACGAAACTGAGATCGTCCTGGGCGATCTCGTCCTGGCGGAACTCTTGTCCGGTGCGCGCGACGAAGGGCATGCCATCCGCATCGACCAATGGCTGAGGCGGTTTCCGACGATCGACATGGTAGGCGAACGCAACGCGCGGGTCGCTGCCCGGAACTACCGTATCCTGCGTCGCCTGGGCTTCACCATCCGCAAGCCGAACGATCTGTTCATCGCGACCTGGTGCATCGAGGAAGGCGCCACCCTCCTCCACCGCGACCGCGACTTCGATCCGTTCGAGCAGCATCTGGGCCTGCGCGTCCTGCGCTGAGCTTCACACCCCTGCCCGCTTCCTGCCCCGCGCCCGTGCCTTCGCCTCCCTGGCCTTCTCCGCGCGCGACTTGCTGGTGGGCTTCCAGGCATGGGCGCTCGCCTGGGCCACCGGGCGGGACGGCATGCCGAGCTCGCCGTCCTCCAGCCGCTTGATCTCGTCGCGCAGCCGGGCGGCCTCCTCGAACTCCAGGTTGCTGGCGGCCTTGCGCATCCGCTGCTCAAGCTCGCCGATATGGCGCTGCAACTCCATGCCGGTCAGGATGGTCGGCTGGTCCTCGACTAGGTCCACCGTCACGTAGTCGCGCTCTGCCACGTCCTTCAGGATGTCGGCAATCTGCCGCTTGATGGTCTGCGGCGTGATGCCGTGCGCCTCGTTATGGGCCAGCTGCTTGGTCCGCCGCCGCTCGGTCTCGGCCAGCGCCGCCTCGAGCGACCGCGTCATCCGGTCGGCATAGAGCACGACCTTGCCTTCGACGTTGCGCGCCGCCCGGCCGATCGTCTGGACCAGCGAGGTCTCCGAGCGCAGATAGCCCTCCTTGTCGGCGTCCAGGATCGCGACCAGCCCGCATTCGGGGATGTCCAGCCCCTCGCGGAGCAGGTTGATGCCGACCAGCACGTCGAACTTGCCCAGGCGCAGGTCGCGGATGATCTCGATGCGCTCCAGCGTGTCGATGTCCGAGTGCATGTAGCGCACCAGCACGCCCTGCTCGTGCAGGTATTCCGACAGGTCCTCGGCCATCCGCTTGGTCAGGGTGGTGACCAGCGTGCGCAGACCCTTCTCCTTGGCCAGGCCGATCTCGTGCATCAGGTCGTCGACCTGGTGCTCCACCGGCCGGACCACGCAGACCGGGTCGACCAGCCCAGTCGGCCGGATGACCTGCTCCGAGAACACGCCGCCGGTCCGCTCCATCTCCCAGGAGCCGGGCGTGGCCGAGACGAAGATCGTCTGCGGCCGCATCGCGTCCCATTCCTCGAACTTGAGCGGGCGGTTGTCCTTGCAGGACGGCAGGCGGAAGCCGAACTCGGCCAGGATCGACTTGCGCGCGAAGTCGCCCTTGTACATGCCGCCCACCTGCGGGACCGTGACGTGGCTCTCGTCCACGATCAGCAGCGCATTGTCCGGCAGGTACTCGAACAGGGTCGGCGGCGGCTCGCCGGGCGCCCGGCCAGTGAGATAGCGCGAATAGTTCTCGATGCCGGAGCAGGACCCGGTGGTGAGGATCATCTCCAGGTCGGCCGTGGTGCGCTGCTCGATCCGCTCCGCCTCCAGGAGCTTGCCGGTCGCCCGGAAGTGCTCCAGCGTCTCCTTCAGCTCCAGCCGGATGCCCTCCACCGCCGCCTGCAGGGTGGGCTTGGGCGTCACGTAGTGGCTGTTGGGATAAAGGCGGATCTGCTCCAGCTTCTCCAGCCGCTTGCCGGTGAGCGGGTCGATCTCCACCAGCGCGTCGACCGTGTCGCCGAACAGGTCGATCCGCCAGGCCTTGTCCTCCAGATGGGCCGGGAAGATCTCGATCACGTCGCCCTTGGCGCGGAAGTTGCCGCGCGCCAGCTCCATGTCGTTGCGCTTGTACTGCAGCTCGACGAAGGCGCGCAGCAGCTTGGCCCGGTCGACCTTCTGGCCCTTCTTCAGGGTCATGGTCATCCGCGCGTAGGTCTCGGGGCTGCCGATACCGTAGATGCAGCTCACCGAGGCCACGATGATGACATCGTCTCGCTCGAACAGCGCCCGGGTCGCCGAGTGGCGCATCCGGTCGATCTGCTCGTTGATGGCGGAGGTCTTCTCGATATAGGTGTCGGTGCGGGCGACGTAGGCTTCGGGCTGATAGTAGTCGTAATAGGAGACGAAGTACTCGACTGAGTTCTCCGGGAAGAAGCTCTTCATCTCGCCATAGAGCTGCGCGGCCAGGATCTTGTTCGGCGCCAGGATCAGGGTCGGTCGCTGCAGGTTCTTGATGACGTTAGCCATGGTGAAGGTCTTGCCGGAGCCAGTAACGCCCAGGAGTACCTGGTCGCGCTCACCGCGCAGCAGGCCCTCGGTCAGTTCCTGGATCGCCTGCGGCTGGTCGCCGGCCGGCTGATAGTCCGAGGCGAGCGTGAGCGCCTGCCCACCCTCCGGCCGCTGGATCAGCTCCGGGCTCTCCGCCACTGCCTTTAACAGGTCCAGACCAGCCAGCGCGTCTGTCGTGGGCAGCTTCGTCATGGTTCACCCGTCGCCGTTCATCCGCATGCGGTCCGACATGGTGGGGTGGCACAGGCACCAGAACAAGAGGGGAACGATGTGGCCATTCGGTCTCATCCACCTGCCCGAGCAGGCTGTCGCAAAGATGCGACTTGGCGAAAAATATTAACTTCGTGTAATGATATCCCGTCGCGTCATCGCTTATGACGCAGGGAGCATTTCCATGGCGACCGTCATCGGCACGAACCGGCTGGACCTCCTGCGCGGCACCTCCGGCCCGGACACGTTCTTCGGCCGGAGCGGCAACGACCTCCTCAGCGGCAGGGAAGGTGCCGACCGCCTGCACGGGGAGGCTGGCGACGACCGGATCTGGGGCGATGCGGGCAGTGACCGGCTCTATGGCGGGACCGGCCATGACCGGCTGCGGGCCGGCAGCGGCCGCGACTGGCTGGACGGGGGCAGCGGCAACGATCTGGTCGACGGCGGCGATGGGGATGACAGTGCCTATGGCGGCAATGGTGACGACCAAGTCCTGGGCGGCGGCGGGTCCGACTACCTGTCAGGCGGTGCGGGCGACGATGTCGTGCGCGGCGGCGAGGGAACCGATGAACTCACGGGTCGGGAGGGCCGGGACGCCCTCTACGGCGATGCCGGCAACGACTCTCTGCGGGTCGGTATCCTCGGCTATCTGGACGAACCCGAGCCCGACCTTGACCTTGGCTCCAACCTCGCCGACGGCGGTGCCGGTGACGATCACATCTATGGTGCCGGCGGCGCCGACCGGCTGCTTGGCGGCGCGGGAAACGACCGGATCGAGGGCCGCTCGGGTGCTGACCGCATCGATGGCGGCGACGGCCAGGACGCGCTCACGGGCGACCTCGGCAGCGACGTGATCCATGGCGATGCCGGGCGC
>NZ_WUJP01000139.1 GCF_009806515.1 Geminicoccus flavidas
GACTTCATTCGCATGGGCGACGCCATCGTCCCGGAGCGAGATCGGGACACGGGCGTGAACACAGGCTACGGGGACGCTGGGGACGATTATCTGGAAGGTGGTGCCGGCGAGGATCGGCTGTTCGGCGGCGACGGCAACGACGAACTGCGTGGCGGGAAGGAGGGCAACGACCTGCTGGACGGCGGTGCCGGCAACGACTCGCTGAACGGCTATCGCGATGATGATCGCCTGATTGGCGGAACGGGCGAGGACCGGTTCATGAACATGTTCTGGAAGGCCGGAGAGGAGATGGCGATCCACGGCGGACCGGGCAACGACCGGATCGTCGACTTCACCAAGGGCAGCGACCACATCTGGATCGAGCACGATACCGAGAGCGACTTCCGCTACGATCTCGACTTCGGTGATCTGGACACCAGCGGCAATGGCGTCCTCGATGCATCAGATGCGTTCGTCCGCATCGAGAACCTCACCGACCATGGTGTCACGGCCAGTTCCACGATCATCGACCTGGCTGCCACGCTTCATTCAATCCAGCCGGACGACCCCGAACCCTGGGGATCGGCGACGTTGCAGGTCTTCGGCGTGACGGGGCTGCAGAGCAG
>NZ_WUJP01000140.1 GCF_009806515.1 Geminicoccus flavidas
CGACTTTGAGTTCCATAGCACGCCGAGCCTGCCGGCCATGGCCTGACGACGCAGCATGGACCACCGCCGGCGCTCCACCATGGAGCGGCGGCCACATCTGGCGAGGAGCATGATCGATGGCAACTATCACCGGCACGCACCGACCAGAATCGCTGATAGGCACAGCCGGCGACGATACGATCCGCGGGCTAGGCGGCAACGACATATTGTGGGGCAAGGACGGCGACGACCTGCTCCTGGGTGGCTCGGGTGCCGATACCGGCCGGGGCGGCAACGGCAACGACCGAATTCTGGGCGATTCGGGCAACGACCTGCTCGCTGGCGCCAACGGTGACGATCAAGTGGACGGCGGTCTGGGCGACGATACGATCTTCGGCGGCATTGGACTGGACACGCTGCTTGGCGGCGCTGGCGACGACCGGCTCTGGGGTGGTGCTGGCGACGACACCCTCAGGGGCGCTGGCGGTCATGACCTGCTGCGCGGCGAAGCGGGGAACGACCTGCTGCTTGGCGGTACCGGGTACGACCTGCTGTTCGGCGGCGACGGTAACGACCAGCTGCTGGTCGGCACACTTGGCCTGGGCA
>NZ_WUJP01000141.1 GCF_009806515.1 Geminicoccus flavidas
ACTCGGAGAAGGACTTGTCGGCCAACTTCGCCAGCGGCGGCCGTGGCCGTGACCAGATCTTCGGGGGCAGCGGCGACGATCACCTGAACGGCGAGGCCGGCGACGACCTCCTGCAAGGCAATGCCGGCGACGACATCCTCAGCGGCGGCTCGGGCAGGGACAGTCTGCGCGGCGACATGGGCGACGACCGGATGACCGGAGGAACCAGAGGCGACACGTTCTCCCATTTGTTCTACTTCGATGATCCCGTGAACCCGGGAGCAGGGCCGCCTGGCCAGGACGTCATCACCGACTTCACCCGTGGCGAGGACAAGCTGGTGATCGGCGTAGTGATCGCGATAGCGCCACCGCCGGATCATCGCCCGGTGACGTGGCGGCTCAACGACTTCGAGGCATTCGACACCAACCGTAACGGCATCCTGGACGATCGCGACAGGCATGTTGACGTGACGAGCGTCTCGCTCGATGGCGTGCGCAAGCTGTCCACCGTCATCCACACGAGCGAGATACTCGATTCCGTCGCCGTGGGTGCCGGCGCCGGCGCCTGGGACTGGGGCAAGGCCTCGGTGACGCTGCATGGGGTGACCGGGATGACCGCAGCCGACCTGATCCTGCCCGGCCCCACGGTGGTCGAGTAGCAGGGCTGCAGTTGGAACGGCTCCGCCACCGGCCGCACGGCCGATGCCAACCGCGGGGAGCTAGCGCAGGTCGACGCTGACCGGCGTGCCCAGCATGTCGAACGGCAGCGGCTCGTCCGGCCGGATCACGACCGGCACGGCTCCGTCGCTGCGCACCCGGCCGCGCCCGCCCGCCAGATCGTCCAGCGGCGCCTTCAGCTCGACCCGCTCGATCTGGCCCGTGCGTGGTGCTGCCTCGCCCGGCAGGTCGATGCGCACCGGCAGGCCGGGCGCCAGCTCCCTGGCCTGCTCCAGCGGCAGCATCGCTGTGACCTTGAGCGGCTCCTCGGCAGAGATCAGCAGGGCGGCGGTCGCCCCCGCACCGATGCCCGCGCCATCCGCCACCTTCCATTCGCCGAGTGTGCAGATGCAGGGCGAGCGCAGCTCGTACTCGGCGAGGTCGACCGCCCCGATCACCCGGGCGATCGGCGTGCCGACCTCGACGATCTCGCCGATTGGGAAGCGCTCCAGCCGGCCGGCTACCGGCGCGTTCAGCCGGTAGACCGGTGCCTCGATCCGGGCATCGGTCACCTGGATTCGGTAGAAGCGCTGGTAGGCGCTCCAGCCGAGCATCGCCACCAGTGCCAGCCCGGCCAGGCCCATGATCGCCCAGCCCAGCAGCGTGCGCCCCTTGCCGGCGCCCCCCGCCTGGGCTGGCTGGCGCGGCGGCTGGAAGGATTCTCGGCCGAGCGCCACCAGCACGTCGCCGGGCGAGGCGATCTCGCCGGTCAGGTAGCGGTCGACGATCTGCCGGAACAGGCTGATCTGGCCCTTGGTCATGCCGGTGAAGCGGCAGCCGAAACGCGGCCGGTCCGGGAGGCGGTAGATCAGCTCCGCCTCCAGATGCATGGTCAGCTCGAAGTCCTCGAACGGCAGCTCCAGGGTGACCGGGAAGACCTCGCCTTCGCGCAGCTTGGGCGGCTCGGAATCGATCCCCAGCCCGCCCAGCGACCAGTCGTCGACCTGGTACCATTCCCCGGCGATCTCCGCGCGGATCGGGATCTTCAGCCGGACATGCTGGCGATGGATCTCCGCCTCGTGGACCACCCCTGCTTCATTCATGCCCTGGTTCGACATTCAACGTCCTTCGAGCGGCAACGGCAGGACCCCGGTCCAGAGCGCGAGCACGGCGACGAGCGCCAGGACGCCCAGGAGCTGGCAGTAGACGGCACCCGCCTCGATCAGGACGGCCCGCCAGCCGGTGGCGACCGCGCGGCTGGCGATGTTCTGGCGGGTCCAGCGCTGCCTGTCCAACCGGAACAGGGCGCGGCCCTTGACCAGGGCCAGCGCCACCTGGTCGTACCAGAGCAGGAGCGGCCAGCTTCCCTCCACCCGGTTGCGGGTGGTGAGCAGGAGCAGGGTCTGTAGGGAGCGGGTGAACATCACCCAGAGCAGGTAGAACAAGAGCGCCCAGGGCGTGTGGGTGAAGGTCAGGAGCAGCGCCACGATCGGGCCGACGAGCGGCGTCCAGATCGAGATGCGCTGGTCGAGCAGCGTCCACCACAAAAACGGGCCGACCCGGGCCGGCCCCAGCGCCAGCGCCCGGGCCCCGGAGCGCAGCATGTTGCCCGACCAGCGCAGCACGAGCTTGCGCGAGGCGCGGACGAAGCCGCCGGGCGGGGGATGCTCGATCGTGGCGACCTGGACGTCCGGCACGTAGAGCATCCGCCGCCCGGTGCGCAGCAGGTGGAACCAGGTCGACTTGTCCTCGCCGGTCAGGAACTGGATGCGGCCGAGCCGCCAGTGGTCCATCCCGTCATTCTCGACTGCGGCGATGAAGTTCGGCTCGATCGCGATTTCAGCCGGGAACAGGGAGAAACGCCCGGTCATCGCCAGCACCCGGCCGGACAGGGACAGGGAGCTCATGGTCTGGTGGCGCCGGGCGAAGCGCAGCCGGTGCCAGGAGGAGAAGGGAAAGCGCTCGCCGACCGTGAACGGCTTCTCGTCGGTGGTGATCCCGCCGAGTGCCGGGTCGAGGGCGAAGAACGGCACGGTCCGGGCCAGCGTGCCGGGCGGCAGCACCGTGTCGCCGTCCATGACCCCCACCACCGCACCTGCGGACGGTACCCGCCGCGACACTCCGCGGAGGGCGATCCCGAGGGCCCGCCGCTTGCCCTCGCCGCTGACCCGGACCACCAGGAGCCGCACCCGATCCGGCAGGCCGGACAGGTCGAACAGGCGCTGGATGGCGATCTCGTCGGCCCGCTCGACGATGGAGGCGACCAGGGTCACCTGGCCGTTCCAGGCAGCCGCCTCCGCGATCACGGAGCGCCAGCAGGCAAGCGTCGTGTCCAGCTCGATCCGGTAGCTGGTCACGATCAGGAATAACTCGTTGCCGCCGGCCTCCGGCCGCGCCGCCAGGGCATCGGCTTGGGCCCGCAAGTCGGGGAACACCAGCCGGCGCCAGACGAGGCCGCGGACCACGTGGACCAGGCCCCAGCCATAGCGCCACACGCCGATCCCGCCGGTCAGGAACAGGATCTCGTGTCCGATTGCGCGCACGGCACTCTCCGGCACGAGCAGGACGGCGATCGCGACCAGGAGAAAATGGGCCAGCAGGATCATGGCACCCTGCGAGCAACCGGGCCACCAGGCACCAGGAGTGGCTTGCCCGGACCGCCTGTCCTGCCCGCCAAGATCTCCCCCATGCCTTGCCGCCGTCCTTTCCGTGAGGCGGGCCAGGAACGCCATGTCCCCCCGGCTCCTCGACGCCTGTCTAATGAGCGCGGCATGGCGGTGGAAGGCAGAAGCGGCGGTGCCGCGCGGTTCTCGTCATGGCTGTGGCCCGCATGCGGATGACGAACGCGCAGCATCCCGGCCGGGAAGCTTACGGGGCCGTGAGCGGCACATCACTTGAGCTTCGTGATCGTCACTCCTACTTTGGTCGCCGGTAGAACATTTTGAGCAGGCAGGCCGGCGATGGCGAAGAACGAACGGATCCTCATCGTCGACGACGACACCGCCCTGCGCCGCGAGCTGGCCGAGCAGCTCACCATGCACGAGGGCTTCCGGGTCCAGGAAGCCGGCAGCGGCAAGGAAGCGCTGGGCCTCGTCAAGAGCGAGGAGTTCGACCTCGTGATCCTGGACGTGGGCCTGCCGGACACGGACGGCCGCGACCTGTGCAAGCTCCTGCGCAAGAACGGGGTGAAGGCCCCGGTCATCATGCTGACCGGCCGCGACGGCGATGCCGACGAGGTGCTGGCGCTGGAAAGCGGCGCCAACGACTACGTGACCAAGCCGTTCCGGATGTGGGTGCTGATGGCGCGGATCCGCGCCCATCTGCGTCAGCACGAGCTGTCCGACGACGCAGTCTTCCAGATCGGTCCCTATGCCTTCAAGCCCGCGGCCAAGATGCTGACCCAGGGCCAGAAGCGCATCCACCTGACCGAGAAGGAAACCGCGATCCTTAAGTATCTCTACCGGATCGGCGACCGGCCGGTCGCGCGCGAGGTGCTGCTGGACGAGGTCTGGGGCTACAATACCGGTGTCACCACCCACACGCTCGAGACCCACATCTACCGGCTCCGCCAGAAGGTCGAGCCCAATCCGGGCCAGGTGTCCCTGATCGTCACAGAGGCTGGCGGATACCGGCTGGCACGCTGAACTCTGATCGACCCGCATTTCGGCTTCTGGCTGCCGATCCCGTCGCCAATGGTTGTATAGTGCCTGCTGACCTTCAGGTCAGGAGGCAGGCATGGCACTGTTCATCGGGACCACAGGCGA
>NZ_WUJP01000142.1 GCF_009806515.1 Geminicoccus flavidas
CGACCGGCTGACCGGTACGTCCGGCAAGGACACGCTGTACGGGCGCGCCGGCAAGGACGTGCTCACCGCCGGCGCCGGCAACGACGCACTTTATGGCGAGGCCGGAGACGACGCGCTCTGGGGCCAGGACGGCGAGGACCGGCTCTTTGGCGGCGCCGGTCGCGACATGCTCCGCGCTGGCAACGGCAACGACCTGCTGCGTGGCAATGCCGGCCATGACCTGCTGTTCGGCGCCAACGGCAACGACACGCTGGCCGGGGATGACGGTGATGACCGTCTCTACGGCGGCACCGGTGACGACACGGCGCATGGCGGGGCCGGCAATGATCTCGTGACCGGGCAGCGGGGCGACGACCTTCTGTTCGGCGGGAGCGGCAATGATGTACTGGAAGGCTGGCAGGGCGACGACCTGCTCGACGCCGGCCCAGGGGACGACGCGGTGTCCGGCTGGGACGGTCGGGACCTGATCCGGCTGGGTGCCGGCCAGGACACCGTCGTGTTCAACGGCGCGATCTTCGGCCAGTACCTGGACCATGTCGGCGCCGAGTACATCAATCCGGACGACGACCTGGTGCTCGACTTTGCGCGGGGCGAGGACCGGATCCTCCAGATGATGTTCACGATCGACGATCCGTTGGAAGGCACGTCCACTGCTACGACCGTCGACTTCGCGCGGCTGGACAGCAACGCGGATGGCCGGGTGGACGATGCCGACGCCTTTGTCGACGCGGTCAGGGTGGGCCTGCCTGGAGAGTTCCGGGACTCGCTTGCGATCCATGCCGGCGATGCCAGCGGGATCACGTTCTTCGCCGGCAGCACGCTGACCCTGGCGGGCGTGACCGGCCTTGCGCCGGACGACTTCACCGCCTGAACTCCCTGGCCGGCGCTTGCGCGACCGGACGCGGCACCGCTAAAGCCCGGTCGACCGCGCAGGCCGTGTCAGGACAAGGGAGGAACGATGTCGCTGCCGACGCCCGAGGGCTATCGCGTCCTGGACGAGAGTTCCCTGCGCGACCTGCTCGCCAATCTGCCCGCCGTGGTCGGGCGGGTCGGCCAGGACGTGGCGGCATGGCGGATCCGCGAGGTCGGCGACGGCAACCTTAACCTCGTCTTCATCATCGAGGGGCAGGACGGCGGGATCTGCGTGAAGCAGGCCCTGCCCTATGTGCGGCTCGTCGGCGAGAGCTGGCCGCTCGACCTGAACCGCGCCTTCTTCGAGTACCGCGCCAGCGTCATCCAGGCTGAGCGCTGCCAGGGCCTGGTGCCGGAGATCCTGCACTACGACCAAAAGCTCTATCTGATCGTGATGGAGTTGCTCTCGCCGCACATCATCATGCGGCGGGGCATGATCGACGCTGTGGTCTATCCGCGCTTCGTCGAACACATCACCGACTACATGGCACGCTCGCTCTACTTCACCTCGGACCTGGCCCTGCCGGCCGCACGCAAGAAGGCGATGATCGCCGAGTTCTGCCCGAACACCGACCTGTGCAAGATCACCGAGGACCTGATCTTCACCGACCCCTACCGGGTCCACGAGCTGAACCGCTGGACCAGCCCGCAGCTGGACCGCTGGGCAGCGATGTGGCGCGAGGACGACCAGCTCAAGCTCGCGGTCTCGCAGCTGAAAGTGGACTTCCTGTCCCGCGCCGAGGCCCTGCTGCATGGCGACCTCCATACCGGCTCGATCATGGTGACCGAGGCCGAGACCCGGGTAATCGACCCGGAATTCGCCTTCGTGGGGCCGATGGCCTTCGACGTCGGCAAGCTGATCGCCAACCTCCTGATGAACTATCTGAGCCATGACGGCCACGAGGCCCGGCCTGGCGAGCGCGACGACTACCGCGCCTGGGTGATCGACACGATCCACGGCGTCTGGCACGGCTTCGCCACCAAGTTCGTCGCCCTGTGGGCGAGGAACCGCACCGGTGACGCCTATCCCCGCGACCTCCTGCCCGACGACTCCTCGGTCTTCCGCCAGGCCCAGTCCGCCTACATGGCGCGCCTGTGGACCGACAGCCTGCGCTTTGCCGGCGCCTCCCTCACCCGCCGCACGCTAGGCCTCGCCCACAATGCCGACCTGGAGCGCATCGAGGACCCCGATCGCCGCGCCGCCTGCGAGAAGCGCGTCCTGGAACTCTCCCGCGACCTGCTCGTGAACCCCGACAGCTACGCCCATATCGAGCAGGTGACGGCACGTGCCCAGGCGCTGCGGGCGCGGGATGTCGGTTAGGTGCTTTCCTGAAAGCGGCTCGAGTCCGGCCCGGCTGCCTTGCGGCCGTAGAAGCCGTCGCGGAGCACGTCATCCAAGGTGTATGCAGGGTCTTCTGGCAAGGCGGTGGCGCTGTCTCCTTCGCCATGCCCAGCCAGGGCAATCAGCACCTGATCTCGCGCACTTCGATAAAGGGCGTGGAAGTCATCACGCAGATCGCGCTCAATGGTCGGGGTGAGATCACCACGCAGGGCGTCGCGCGCCTCGTAGATCGATTCCATCCAGTCGGCTCGCGGGTCCTTCGGCGGAGAATGATCGAGCTTGAGCAAGTGGACGATGATCCGCCGGACCTGGCTCCGGCACGCATTGCGGTCCCGCTTGGCCAAGTCGTCGACCTCCTCGGCCAGTTCCTTCAGGTCGAGCGGACCG
Source organism: Geminicoccus flavidas (assembly GCF_009806515.1). Classification (GTDB taxonomy): domain Bacteria; phylum Pseudomonadota; class Alphaproteobacteria; order Geminicoccales; family Geminicoccaceae; genus Geminicoccus; species Geminicoccus flavidus. Next base: position 2,642 of record NZ_WUJP01000142.1, read on the forward strand.
TTCCAGCGCTCCCGCTCGAGCTGGCGCAACGCCTCGACCTGGCGGCGGGCCCAGAGATAAGAGATAATAGTCGGTCTCATACAGGCGGGCGGCCATGCTGCAGCGGGTCTCCGATGCGGTCCGGCCAGTATAGCCTGTCGATCGGAAGCTTGTCCCGCCTCGGCCGTGAGGGATAAAGGACCACAACGCTTCCACGCAGGAATGGTCCGAACCGATGCGTCTCGATCGCCGCAGCTTCTCCGCCGTGCTGCTCGCCACGGCAGCGGCCCCCTCCCTGGCCCGTGCCGACACGCCGCTGGTGGCGATCACCGCGATCGTCGAGCACCCGGCGCTCGACGCCTGCCGCGACGGGGTCATCGAGGGGCTGAAGCAGCAGGGCATTACGGCCGAGACCACCTATGAGAGCGCGCAGGGCCAGCCCGCCACCGCGGCGCAGATCGCCCGGAGCTTCGTCGGCATGAACCCGGCCGTGATCGTGCCGATCAGCACGCCGTCCGCCCAGGCCGCGGCCGCCGCGACCAAGGACATCCCGATCGTGTTCACCGCGGTGACCGACCCGGTCGATGCCGGTCTGGTGGCGAGCATGGAGAAGCCCGGCGGCAACGTCACCGGCCTGTCCGACCTCTCGCCGCTCAGCCAGCATCTCGACCTGATCCTGGAGGTCACGCCCGACGTGAAGCGGCTGGGCTTCCCCTACAATCCGGGCGAGGCCAATGCCGTCGTGCTCCTGAACCTGATGCGGGAGCTGGCGGAGGGGCGCGGCATCGAAGTGGTGGAGGCCACTGCGTCCAAGTCGGCGGACGTGGTCGCCGCCGCACGCAGCCTGACCGGCCAGGCGGACGCGATCTACGTGCCCACCGACAACACCGTGGTTTCCGCGCTGGAAAGCCTGATCGCGGTGGCGCGCCAAGCCAGAGTGCCGGTCTACTGCGGCGACACGGACAGCGTGGCGCGCGGCTGCATCGGCTCGGTCGGCTTCGACTATTTCCAGGTGGGCGTGCAGACCGCGGCGATCGTGGCGCGGATCCTCAAGGGCGAGAAGCCGGGCGAGATTGCGATCGAGACCGCGTCCGGCACCGATCTCTACCTGAACCCGGCCGCCGCGGAGGCCTTCGGCATCACCCTGCCCGACGCGCTCCTCTCCCGCGCCACCAAGATCGTGGGCGCCTGACCCGGAAGGGCTGCACTTGTCGCTGTTCTCCTTCCTCGGCGCCATCGAGCTCGGCCTGATCTACGGGCTGGTCGGGCTGGCCGTGTACCTGTCCTTCCGGATCCTGCACTTCCCCGACCTCACGGTTGACGGCTCGTTCCCGCTGGGCGCCAGCGTCTGCGCAGCTGCGATCCTGGGCGGGCTGGATCCGGTCACCGCCACGCTGCTGGCGATCCTGGCAGGTGCGATCGCCGGCTGGATTACCGCCATCCTGGCGGTGC
>NZ_WUJP01000143.1 GCF_009806515.1 Geminicoccus flavidas
GCTTCGGCATCCTGCACCTTTTGGCCTCGATCCTGGTGATGATCGCCCTGTTCAGCATCAACATTCGGATCATGGGCCGGCCGAACGCGGCGCTGCTGGGGCAGACCACCCTGTTCTCGCCGTTCGAGGGCCTGTCCTTCCTGCCCTTCGACCAGGCGCGCATCCTGGTCGAGCTGCTGGTCGTCGCCCTCGTCACCTTCCTGCTCGCCCGCTATCTAAACTCCGATCAGGGTCTGGCCCTACGCGCCACGGGCGCCAACCCACGCATGGCCAAGGCCCAGGGCATCGACACCGCACGCCAGACCCTGAGCGGAATGGCGCTGTCCAACGGGATCGTGGCGCTGGCCGGCGCCCTGTTCGCCCAGGCCAACGGCTTTGCCGACGTCACCATGGGGCTCGGCACCATCGTCGTGGGCCTGGCCGCGGTGATCGTGGGCGAGACGCTGTTCCGGCTGAAAGGCATCCTCGGCGCCCTGATCGCCTGCCTCTTGGGCTCGCTGCTCTACCGCCTGGTGATCGCGTTCGCGCTGGACGTGAACATGCTGGGCATCGAGGCCTCCGACCTGAACCTCGTCACCGCCGTGCTGGTGGGCTTCGCCTTGCTGGCGCCCAAGCTGCGCGCCCGGATGCGGAAGGCCGCCCGATGATCCAGGTCGAGGGCATCGAGCTCACCTTCGGCGCTGGCACGCCGCTCGAGACCAGGGCGCTGCGCGGCATCTCGCTGTCGATCGAGGAGGGCCAGTTCGTCACCGTGATCGGCAGCAACGGGGCGGGCAAGAGCACGCTGCTGAACGTGCTGGCTGGCGACGTCGCCCCGGACGAGGGCCGCATCGTCATCGACGGCCGCGACGTCACCCGCCTGCCCGCCTACCGCCGGGCCGAGCTGGTCGCACGCGTCTTCCAGGACCCCAAGGCCGGCACCTGCGAGGCGCTGACCATCGAGGAGAACATGGCGCTGGGCATCGCGCGCGGCTCGGTCCGCCGGCTGAAGCCAGCCCTTGACCCTGGCCGGCGCAGCCGGTTCCGCGACTCGCTGGCCGAGCTGGGCCTGGGGCTGGAGAACCGCCTGTCCGACCCGGTGGGCCTCCTGTCCGGCGGGCAGCGCCAGGCGGTGAGCCTGCTCATGGCGGCCCTGGCGCCAATGAAGATTCTGCTCCTGGACGAGCACACTGCCGCGCTCGACCCGCGTACCGCCGAGCTGGTCCTGGACCTCACCCAGAAGATCATCGACCGGCACAGGCTGACAGCACTGATGGTCACCCACTCAATGCGCCAGGCCCTGGACCATGGCAGCCGGACGCTCATGCTCCACGAGGGCAAGGTCGCCTTCGACGTGGCGGGCGAGGCCCGCGCCGGCCTGGACGTGCCCGACCTTCTGGCCCTGTTCCGCCGCCGCCAGGGCGGCGAGCTCGACGACGACGCCCTCCTGACGGGATGAACGACTTGCTGGACCTGCGCAGCGACAACACCGCCCCGGTGGCACCCGAGGTCATGGCAGCACTGGCCGAGGCCAATGCCGGCACCGACGCCGCCTATGGCGCCGATTCCTGGTCGGGTCGGCTGAAGGCCGAGCTGGCGCGGGTGTTCGAGACCGACGACTTCGACCTGGTGATGGCGATCACCGGCACCGGCGCCAACTCCCTGGCTTTATCGCTGCTCTGCCCGTCCTGGGGTGCCATCGTCTGCCATCCGCTGGCCCATGTCGTGCAGGACGAATGCAACGCGCCCTTGATGTTCACCGGCGGGGCGAGCTGGCTGACCGTGGGCGACCCCATGGGCCGCCTGTTGCCCGACGAGGTGGCAAGGCTCCTGGAGCCCTATCATTTCGGCTCGATGCACTCCGCCCAGCCCAAGGTGCTGCTCCTGGCCCAAGCGTCCGAGCGCGGCTTGGTCTGGTCGGTGGAGGAGACCCGCGCGTTCGCGGCGGTGGCCGGTCGCCACGGGCTGCACCTGATGCTGGACGGCGCGCGCTTCGCCAATGCGTTGGCTCGCACCGGCGCCAGCCCGGCCGAGCTGTCCTGGCGGGCCGGGGTCGACGCCCTGGTGCTGGGCATGACCAAGAATGGCGGGATGGCGGCCGAGCTGATCCTCCTGTTCGGCAAGGCCCGCACCAAGGCCGCTCCCTTCCTGCGCAAGCGCAGCGGCCAGGTCATGAGCAAGGGTCGCTATCTGGCCGCCCAGGCGATCGGCGCCCTGGCGCAGGACAAGTGGCTGGAGCGCGCTGCCCATGCCAACGCCATGGCGGAGCGCCTGGCCCATGGCTTGGTCCAAAAGGGTGCGGAGCTGGCCTTCCCGGTCGAGGCCAACCTGATCTTCGCTGCCCTGCCCCCGGCGCTTCAGGCGAAGCTGGCGCAGCACGCCCAGTTCTTCCCCGGCTACGAGCGGGGCAGCAGCCGGCTGGTGACCTCCTGGGCGACCCGTCCGGAGGAAATCGACCAGCTCCTCCAGTCGGTCGCATGAACGAACGGCGCCCCAGCCGCCGCCAGGCCGAGCAGGCGGTCGCCACCCTGCTGCGCTGGATCGGCGAGAACCCGGCGCGTCCGGGGCTCGGCGCCACGCCCGGGCTGGTCGTGGATGCCTGGCTGGAGCACGGCCGAGGCTACCGCACCACGCCCGAAGCGGCCCTCGGCCAGATCCTGGAAGGTGCCGGCCCGACCGAAGGCATGGTGCTCCTGCGCGACATCCGCTTCGAGAGCCATTGCGAGCATCACCTGGCCCCCTTCGTGGGCTTGGTGCACGTCGCCTATCTGCCGGACCGGCGGGTCGCCGGGATCGGCGGGATCGCCCGGCTGGTCGACTGCTTCGCCAAGCGCCTGCAGATTCAGGAGCGCCTGACCGGCCAGATTGCCATGAGCCTGAACGAGCTGCTCCAGCCGAAAGGCGTGGCGGTGGCGATCGAGGCCACCCATCACTGCCTGACCACGCGCGGCGCGCACAAGCCCGGCACCAAATTCGTCACCACCCGCCTGCTCGGCGCCTTTCGCGACGATCCGGACCTGCGCCGGGATTTCTCCACCCTGAGCACTCGTCCGGACGGTATCTGATCTGTATCCGCCGAGCCGACGCCCGCTCCGAGATCAGGGCGTCCGCTCGGCGAAGGTCAGCTCGGTCCGATCGCCAGTGAGGTGCAGTTCCCTACCCTCGATCCGGTAGCCGTCGACCCTGGCGAGCGCCTCTAGGAACTCCTGCTCGGTCGGCCTGCCCTCGTCCGTGCAGGCCATCTTGGTGCTGACGATCTGGCCGATGTCCAGCGTGCTCTCGTCGCCCACCAACCCGTAGCTGCCGCTGATCCGGTTGCAGCCACCCGAGCCGTGAAAGCGGCCCTCGCCCTCGTCGAACACCAGATGCGGCACGTTCGCGGTGCCGGTCACTGCCTGGCCGTTCAGCGCGCCGAGCCACCAGATGCGGCCTGCCAGCCCGATAGCTGCGGTGCTGCCGTTGGCCCGTTGCAGCAGGAGATCGGCGCGATCGGGGCTGCCCTGGGTCAGGACCGGGACGCCTTCGGCGGTGGCGAGCAGCGGCTGGTCGCCGACGGTGATCGTGGCGCGCACCGCATAGCGGCGGTCCGGGTCGATTCGCTTCGGGTCGTAGGGAATGGCGAAGTCGATCGGCGGCTGGCCGGCCGGGGTGACCTCCTGGGCGCCGACCACGGTGGGGGCGTCCGGCTGGGAGACGTCCTCCAGATAGACGTCGAAGACGGCGTCCTCCGGCAGCGCCATCTGCTCCCGGTACTGGCACTCCCCTGGAGCTCCAGGCGGCCGGCACGGGATGCAGTTCGACGGGTGCCAGGGTGGACGACGCCTTCCTGCCCACCATGCCCTTATGGGAGATCGCGGCTCGGGCGAGCCTCTTCTATCTGGCACTGTGTTTCTCGCCCGGATCGTGCCGAAGCGGCGCGTCAGCAGCATTTCGCCGAACGACATCCTGTCCCTGATCGTCATCGGCGGCCTGAGTGCCGACGCCATCGCCAGCGGATCGACCTCGATGATCGACATCCTCCTGATGATCGGGATCATCGTCGCCTGGGGCTACCTGCTCGACACGCTCGAATATCGCTTCGCCTTCGTCCGGCGCCTCATGGCAGCCGGCTCACAGCCACAGGAGCAGGGCGATCAGCAGCGAATTGGCGATGTCGATGACGAAGCCGCAGACCAGCGGGACGATGATGAAGGCGCGGTGGGCGGCGCCGTGCTGCTGGGTGATCGCCGTATGTATGTTGGCGATCGCGGCGGCGGTCGAGCCTAGCGAGAGCCCGCCGAACCCGGCGCCGATCACTGCAGCCTCGTAGTCGCGGCCCATCGCCGGGAACACCACGAACAAGGTGTAGAGGACCGCCACGCCCACCTGCAGGGCCAGCACGACCGCGACGAAGCCGAACGCGGCCTGCAGCTCCCAGAGCTGCAGGCCCATCAGTGCCATGGTCAGGAACAGGCCGAGCGACACGTCGGAGATCAGGGCAGTCCCTGCGCCTCGCCCGGCCAGGTCCGCCTGGTCCAGCGCCAGGGCAGGAGCGGGCGGAGGTTGCGGATGAGCAGGCCGGCGACCAGGCAGCTCACGAAGGTCGGCAGGTTGAGCCCTGCCCGGGTTAGCAGCCCATCCAGGCCCTAGCCGATCAGCAGCGCGATGTTGAGCAGATAGAGGCCCTGCAGCACGCTGAAGTAGTCGAAACCCTCCTGC
>NZ_WUJP01000144.1 GCF_009806515.1 Geminicoccus flavidas
ACCTGCTCGTGCGGCATGCCCACGTCGAGCTTCGCAAAGCCGGACGGCTCGATCCGGTGGCGGTGCATCAGCCAGATGGCGATTGGCCCGCCGATCATGCAGGTGGTGATCAGGCCGACCGTGTTGGCCGCGATCCCCAGCTCCATGGCGCTGCTGATGCCGTGTTCGCCGGCCAGTACCGGTGCCCAGGCCATCGTGGTGCCGACCCCGCCGGTGAGTGACGCCGAGCCCACCATCAGCCCGGCCTTGGGATCCAGGCCGAACAGGCCGGCAGCGCCCATGCCCAAGAGGTTCTGGCCGACCATGAACAGGATGGACAGGATCACCAACGCCCGGCCGCCCTGGCGCAGGGCGCGCACGTCCGACTTCAGGCCGATGCCGGCGAAGAAATACAGGAGCAGGAAGTCGCGCGCCGCCAGCTCGAAGCCGATCCGCAGCCCCAGCAGGTAATAGGCCAGCGCCACCGCGACGGCGCACAGGAAGCCGCCGACCACCGGCTCCGCGATGCTGTAGCGACGCAGGATCTCGTAGCGCTGCGTAGCGAGCTTGCCGGTGAGCAGCAGGAGGATGGCGACTGTCACGGAGACGAAGCCGTCGATCTCGATCATGAGCACCTGAAGGCTGGCGTGGCGCCGGTACCGGCGACGGATTTCCGGATCGCCCCAGGCCTATCCGCAAGCCCTGCCGCCGCTAACCCGCCGGACCTTGCCGGCATGCCAGCTCCGCGCGATCATCCGCCCA
>NZ_WUJP01000109.1 GCF_009806515.1 Geminicoccus flavidas
GCGTCTCGTCGTCCGGCAACTCGCCCAGCGTCACCTTGACGGTCTTCTTCTCGCCCTTGCGCCAGATCAGGACCTCGACCTCCTTGTTCACGGCGGTCTCGGCGACGATGCGCGGCAAGGAGCGCATCCGGTCGATCTTCTTGTGGTCGAACTCAAGGATGACGTCGCCCGGCTGGATGCCTGCAGCGATCGCCGGACCGCCCTCCTGGGTGGAGGCAACCAGCGCACCGGCCTCCTCCTCCAGGCCCAGCCCCTCGGCGATCTCCTGAGTGACCGCCTGGATGCGCACGCCGAGCCAGCCGCGCGCCACCCGACCGGTCTCCTTCAGGCTCTCGATGATCGGCTTGGCGATGTTGGCGGGAATGGCGAAGCCGATGCCGACATTGCCGCCCGAGGGCGAGAAGATCGCGGTGTTGATGCCGATCACCTTGCCGTCCATCCCGAAGGACGGGCCGCCCGAGTTGCCGCGGTTGATGGCCGCGTCGACCTGGAGGAAGTCGTCATAGGGGCCGGCATTGATGTCGCGGTTGCGGGCGGACACGATGCCGGTCGTGACGGTCGAGCCCAGGCCGAACGGGTTGCCGATCGCCATCATCCAGTCGCCGACCCGGATCTGGTCGCTGTCGCCGAGTTCCACGTAAGGGAACGGCTCGTCGCGCTCGATCTTGAGCAGCGCGAGGTCGGTCTTGCTGTCGGTGCCGATCATCTTCGCGACATACTCGCTGTCGTCGTTCAGGATGACCTTGATCTCGTCGGAATCGGCGATGACGTGGTTGTTGGTCACCACGTAGCCGGTGGGATCGACGATGAAGCCCGAGCCCAGGGAGAAGGCGCGCCGCTGCTGCTCGGGCGGCCGCTGCCCGCGACGGTTCTGGTCAAAGAAGTCGCGGAAGAACTCCTCGAACGGCGAGCCAGGCGGGAACTGGGGCATCGGCATCGCCTGCTGGTCGTTCGGCTGGACCTGCCGGCTGGTGGAGATGTTGACCACGGCCGGCGCCACCCGCTCGACCAGCGGCGCAAAACTCGGCGGCGCGAAGCTCCGCGAGTCGGCCGGGACGCTGTCACCGAGCGGTGCCACGTCCTGCGCCTGCAGGCTGCCCGGCGCCAGGCTGCAGCCGAGCAGCATCATCGCAAGTGCCGGCAGGCTGGCGGCCGGCCTGGACGGGAGCGAGAGAAGCTTGCGAACGATCATACCCGAAATCCTGCTGGCACGGCGTCTGACCGCCATGGCATCTCGGCCCGCGCGCGACCCACCGGACCTGACATCGTCAATGTAGGCGCGCTCCGGCCGCGCGGCCATAGCACCCGGCGTCATGGCGCAGGGTAGGCGCCATCTCGGCCCGTCAGCCGCGGAGCAACCATACCGCGACCACCCCGGTGATCGCAAAGGCCAGCCCGCCATAGCGCAGCATTCCCTCGTCGCTTTCCGCGGCGCGGGCGGCGGCCCGGCGCATCATGCCGGGGAACAGGGTCCAGAGGATGCCCTCCACCACCAGCACGAGCGCCAGGGTCTGCAACAAATTCATCATCGGGAGCCTGTTCCCATGCGAACGGGCGGGACGGATCCCGCCCGCGCCGTTCAGGGCTGTTGCGCCTGGGGTTCAGGCGCCAGGGCGCCCAGCCGCCGGTCCGCCTCGTCCGCAGCCGGCGCCGCCTGTCCGGTGGGCGCGGCCGGAGGCGCTGCGGCCGCCTGGCTCTGCATGGGGTCGTATTCGCGGAAGTAGCGGAAGAAGTCGCTGTCCGGCGAGATCACCAGGTTGGTGTTCCCGTCACCCAGGGCTGTGCGATAGGCCTGCATCGAGCGGTAGAACTGGTAGAAGCCCGGGTCCTGCCCATAGGCCTCGCCCGCGATCCGAGTCGCCTCCGCATCGCCCTCGCCGCGAAACACGTCCGCCTGGCGCATGGCATCCGCGATCAGCACGCGCCGCTCGCGATCGGCACGCGAGCGGATCCGCTGGGCCACCTCGGCACCCTGCGCACGCAGCTCGTTGGCCTCGCGCTGCCGTTCGGTCTGCATCCGCTGGAAGATCGCCTGGCTGTTCTGCTCGGGCAGGTCGGCGCGCTTGATGCGCAGGTCGACCAGTTCCACGCCGAAGCCCTGCATCGAGCGATTGGTCTGCTCCCGGATCCGCTGCATCAGCGTGCCACGCTCGGCGCTGAGCACCTGCATCAGCCCGGCCTCGCCCAGCACGCCACGCAGGTTGGAGGACAGGATCGGCCCG
>NZ_WUJP01000145.1 GCF_009806515.1 Geminicoccus flavidas
TGCCGGTACCGGCCCGGAAGGCCAGGCGTCATGCGGCCCTCGCCTCCCGCGTGGCCAGGGTTGCCCCGCACCGGCTGTCGCGCCTATCTCCTCTACCGGTCGGCACAGATGCCCGGCCGGACAACCGCTGGTCGGATCTTCCTTGCCCATGCCGCTCGCCGCGCGACCCGTCACGATGCCCGAACGCTCGCCTGCCCCCTATCTGGCCGGACTGAACCCGGAGCAGTACGCCGCGGTCACCGCGGAGGACGGGCCGCTCCTGATCCTGGCCGGTGCCGGCACCGGCAAGACCCGCGTGCTCACCACCCGCCTGGCCCATCTCCTGATGACCGGGCGTGCCCGGCCGTTTGAGGTGCTGGCGGTGACCTTCACCAACAAGGCCGCGCGGGAGATGGTCCACCGGGTGGAGGCGCTGATCGGCCAGAGCGTGCAGGGCATGTGGCTCGGCACCTTCCACGCCATGGGCACCCGCTTCCTGCGCCGCCACGCCGAGATCGTGGGGCTGAAGCCCAGCTTCACCATCCTGGACACGGACGACCAGATCCGGCTCGTCAAGCAGGTCCTCCAGGCGCTGGAGATCGACGACAAGCGCTGGCCGGCCCGCGCGGTGCTGGGCATCGTCCAGCGCTGGAAGGACCGCGGCTGGACTCCGGACCAGGTGCCGCCTTCTGAGATCGGCGACTTCGCCGGCGGCAAGACGCTCCGGATCTACTCGCTCTACCAGGAGCGCCTGGCCACCCTGAATGCCTGCGATTTCGGCGACCTGCTGCTGCACTGCCTGGAGCTGTTCAAGCGGGCGCCGGACGTGCTGGCGCAGTACCAGCGCCGCTTCCGCGCGATCCTGGTCGACGAGTACCAGGACACCAACGTCGCCCAGTACCTGCTCCTGCGCCTGCTGGCCCAGGGCCATCGCAACATCACCTGCGTGGGCGACGACGACCAGTCGATCTACAGCTGGCGGGGTGCCGAGGTCGGCAACATCCTGCGCTTCGAGGAGGACTTTCCCGGGGCCGAGGTGATCCGGCTGGAGCGCAACTATCGCTCCACCGGCCACATCCTGGGGGCTGCTGCCGGCCTGATCGCCCGCAACCGGGCGCGACACGGCAAGACGCTGTGGACCGAGGACGTGGACGGCGAGAAGGTCCGGGTCGCCTCGCTCTGGGACGAGCAGGAGGAGGCGATCTTCGTCGGCGACGAGCTGGAGGCCCTGCAGCGCGCGAAGAAGCGCCTGTGCGACACGGCGGTGCTGGTCCGCGCCGGCCATCAGACCCGCGCCTTCGAGGAGCGCTTCATCCAGCTGGGCCTGCCCTATCGGGTGATCGGCGGCTTGCGCTTCTATGAGCGCGCCGAGATCCGTGATGCCGTGGCCTATCTGCGCGTCGTGGTGCAGCCGGACGACGACCTGGCGTTCGAGCGGATCGTCAACACGCCCAAGCGCGGCATCGGCGAGACCACGGTGGTGGCCCTGCGCAAGGCGGCGCGTGCCGCCGGCAAGAGCATGCTCGCGGCCGCCGAGGAGCTGGTCGGCACCGACGAGCTGCCGACCCGCGGCCGCAAGCAGCTGGCCGACCTCCTGGCCGCGTTCGCCCGCTGGCGGGACGAGCTGCCGCGCCGGGCACCCCGGGACCTGGTGGAGGCGATCCTGGAAGAGTCCGGCTATGTCGGCATGTGGCAGGCCGACAAGTCGCCCGAGGCGCAGGGCCGGCTGGAGAACCTGAAGGAGCTGGTCAAGGCGATCGAGGAGTTCGAGAGCCTGCCGGCCTTCCTGGAGCATGTCGGCCTGGTGATGGACAATGCCGCCGACGCCGACGGTGACATGGTCACGCTCATGACCCTGCATGCCGCCAAGGGGCTGGAATACGATTATGTCTTCCTGACCGGCTGGGAGGAGGGCCTGTTCCCCAACCAGCGCGCGCTCGACGAGGGCGGGACCAAGGCGCTCGAGGAGGAGCGGCGCCTAGCCTATGTCGGCATCACCCGGGCGAAGAAGCGCTGCACCATCACCTATGCGGCGAACCGGCGGATCTTCGGCCAGTGGGGGGCAGCGCTGCCCTCGCGCTTCGTCGAGGAGCTGCCGCCCGAGCACATCCACCACCTCCTGCGCAGCAACGCGAGCAGGCCCGACGTCGACCCGACCTTCGGCGTGACCTCCCTGTTCCCGACCGGCAAAATGATGGGCCGCGGCCCGGGCTTCGAGCGGGCCGGCAAGCTGATCGAGGGCAAGGCGGAGCTGGTCCGCCCGCGCCCTGCCCCAACCGTGGCCTTCGCCCGGGGCGACCGGGTGTTCCACGACAAGTTCGGCCCCGGCACGGTCGAGGCGATCGAGGGTGACAAGCTCACCATCGCCTTCGACAAGTCCGGAGTGAAGAAGGTCATAGCGAGCTTCCTGGAGAAGAAGGCTTGAGCGACGAGCTGTTCCACGCCACCACCGGCTCGCTCTGGCGCACGAGCTTCGTGCTGCCCGACGGGCTGGCCCAGGCGGTGTTCGAGCGGCTGGACGATCTCGGCCTCTCGGCCGGCATGTTCGAGCATGAGGGCGACGGCGGCTTCCAAGTGGAGCGCTGGCGCATGGAGATCGTCGAGGCGGAGCGGCCCGAGCCCGAGGCACAGCGCCGCCGCCTGCTAGAGCTGATCGGTGACCTCGTGCCCGACCTGCCCGACTTTAGGATCGAGGAAGTGACCGAGGCCACCTGGACCGAGGCGATGCGCCGGGAGTTCCCGCCGGTCGAGGCCGGGCGGTTCTTCGTCCATGGCGCCGCCCATGCCGACCAGGTGCCGGAGGGCCGCCTGCCGATCCGGGTCGAGGCCGGCCTGGCCTTCGGCTCCGGCGAGCACGCCACCACCAGGGGCTGCCTCCTGGCCTTCGACCGCCTCCTGCCGCGGCGCAGCTGGCGGCGGATCCTGGACATGGGCACCGGCTCCGGCATCCTCGCCATCGCCGCTGCCAGGACGACCAGGGCCTCGATTCTGGCCGTGGACGTCGACCCGACCGCGATCGAGGTCGCATCCGGCAATGTCGCCGAGAACGGCGTGGCCGACCGCGTGCGCTGCGTGGCCGGCGACGGTTTCCACACCCCCGCCCTGTTCCATCCGCGCGGCTACGACCTGATCTTCGCCAACATCCTGGCCAACCCACTGGTCGCCATGGCGGACCAGCTCGCCAGGAACCTGGCACCTGGCGGCTTCGCCATCCTGTCCGGCCTGATCGACGAGCAGGCGCCACGGGTGGAGGCGGCCTATCGCCGGGCGGGACTGCACAACCTGCGCCAGCTGCGCCTGGACCGCTGGGTGGTGATCACGGCGCGCAAGCCGCGCCGGACAGAAGCCCGGTACCGCCGGCGGAACGGCAAGCACGGCTGAGGCTTACTACCTCCGAGATCCGCACCTCCGGAGGTTCCGTCGTCGATATGAGCATGGGCAGCCCTGACCGTCCCGTAGCCCTGGCCTTGTCGGGCGGCATCGCGCTCGGCGCCTATCATGCCGGCGCCTATGCCGCCCTCCATGAAGCCCGGCTGCCGCTGCGCTGGCTGACCGGCTGCTCCATCGGTGCTGTGGTGGCGGCCGTGATCGCCGGGAGCCCGCCGGAGCGGCGGATCGAGCAGCTCCAGCGCTTCTGGCAGCTCGCAGCTCTCAACCCCTTCCCGCTGGCACCCTACTGGAACGGCCGTCCGCCGGCGGGCCTGCCCCGGCAGGCCTACAACATGGCGAGCGCCCTGCAGGCACATCTGTTCGGCCGGCCGGGCATGTTCCATCCCCGGTTCATGCCGAGCGTGGGCGACCCTGGCCTCTACGACCTGACGCCGCTGAAGGACTGGCTCCTGGAGCTGGTCGACTTCGACCGGCTGAACAGCGGGGAGATCCGGGTCAGCATCGGGGCCACCGACCTGCTCAGCGGCGAGCGCGTCCTGTTTGACACCGCCAAGGGCACCCGCATCGGCATTGAGCACGTGCTGGCCTCCTCCTCGCTGTCGCCCTTGTTCCCGCCGGTCGAGATCGAGGGGCGGCTGCTCGTCGATGGCGGGCTGTCCGTGAACCTGCCCCTGGACCTCGTGCTGCACGAGCCGCGGGACACCGAGCTCGCCTGCTTCGTGATCGAGCTGTTCGCGCGCCGGGGCAGCCGCCCGTCGACGATCGGCGCCGCCCTTTCGCGCAGCATCGACCTGGTGTTCGGCAACCAGACCCGCACCCTCCTGGAAGGGCAGCAGCGCGAGTATGCGCTGCGGGCGAAGCTTAGCGAGCTTGGCGACCGGCTGCCGCCGGAGGTCCGGACGGATCCGGAGGTGGCCGGCTTGCTGAAGGAGGGGGAGATCGCCCCGGCCGTGGTGCTTCATCTGGACCAGCGTGCCGACTTGGACGAAGCCGGGCCGGTCAAGATCCTCG
>NZ_WUJP01000146.1 GCF_009806515.1 Geminicoccus flavidas
ACTATTCGCAGGCGACGCTCGCCGACCGCTGGGAGCGTGGCGCCGAGCATATGCGCCGGGCACTGGACCGGCTGGCGGCGCTGGGGGAAGGGCCGCTGCCTCCCGGCCTGACGGTGCACGATGTCTGAGCAGGCAGCGGGCCCGCGGCGGCGGTTTCATCCGACCCGGCGCGGTCTGCTCGCGGGTGCAACGGCGGCCGGGATGGCCGCCATGTCGGCAAAGGCAGGAGAGCGATCGATGAGCCACCTGGTGCTCCTGGGCGATTCCGTGTTCGACAACGGCGCCTATGTCGCCGGCGGGCCGGATGTCGTGACCCAGTTGCGCCGGCAGCTGCCGCAGGGCTGGCAGGCGAGCTTGGCTGCGGTGGATGGCGGCAGGCTCGCCGACATCCCGCGCCAGCTCCGGAGCCTGCCCGCGGATGCGAGCCATCTCGTGATCAGCGTCGGCGGCAACGACGCCCTGGCCCATGGCGGGATCTTCGAGGAGCCCGTGGGCTTGGTGGCCGAGGCCCTGCTCCGGGTGGCCGCGGTCCGGCAGGGCTTCGACCAGGCCTATGGCGCCATGCTGGACCAGGTCGTACCGGTCCGGCCGCACGTGGCGGTCTGCACCATCTACGACACGGCCTACCCCGAGCCGCGCCGCACGCTGGCGATCACTGCCCTCGCCGTGCTCAACGACGTCATCACCCGCCACGCCTTCCGGCGCGGCCTGCCGCTGGTCGACCTGCGCCTGGTCTGCGATGAGGCCGCCGATTTCGCCAACCCGATCGAGCCGTCCGTCCAGGGCGGCGGCAAGATCGCAGGCGCGATCGCGGCACTTGCCGCCGAAGGCTTCCGCCAGGGCCGCTCGACCGTCTTCCTTTGAACGTCCAGTGCACTGGAATTTATCGGAGAACCGGGCTGGCGCGCAGGCCGGCGCGCTTTATGTTGAAAGTGAGGGCAAAAAGAAGGAGCAGCACATTGGCCAAGCTTCCTAGCTTCGATCGTCGCGGTGCC
>NZ_WUJP01000147.1 GCF_009806515.1 Geminicoccus flavidas
TTCCTGCTGGCGGCAGCGACTGGTGGGCTGCTCGCCTCCGGATCCCGCCTGCCGGCCGCACGGGCCGCCGAGGATGCGCCCCTGACCCGGCCCGGCCACTACGGCTTCGGGCTCGGCAGCTTCCGCGTCACCACCCTCCTGGACGGCTATGTACAGGGCGACGGGCCGCATCCGACCTTCGGCCAGGATCAGCCGGTCGAGGCGGTCCAGGAACTGGCCCAGGCGAACTTCCTGCCGCCCGACCGGATGGAGAACAGCTACACGCCGGTGCTGATCGATACCGGCGAGGCCGTGGTCCTGTTCGACACCGGCAACGTGCCTGGCCGGCAGCCGACCGCGGCATTCCTGGTCGATCAACTGCGAGCCGCCGGCTACGGCCCGGACCAGGTGGACGTGGTGGTACTGACCCACATGCATGGCGACCATATCGGCGGGCTGATGCGCGACGGCCAGCCGACCTTCCCGAATGCCCGCTACGTCACCGGCCAGGTCGAATTCGACTTCTGGGCGGCCGACGAGCGGCTCTCGGGCGCCACCGAGCAGGGCGCCACCCTGTTCCGCGCCAACATGATGCCGCTCGCCGAGAAGACCACCTTCCTCGCCGACGAGGGCGAGGTCGTACCCGGTATCCGCGCCGTCGCCGCGTTCGGCCACAGCCCCGGCCACATGGCCTACCATATCGAGAGCGACGGCCGGCGCCTGCTGCTCTGGGCCGATACCGCGAACCATTATGTCATGTCGGTGCAGCGCCCGGACTGGCATGTCCGCTTCGACATGGACAAGGATGCGGCGGCAGCGACCCGGCGGCGGATCCTGGACATGGCGGCAACCGACCGGCTGGTGGTCAGCGGCTACCACATGCCCTTCCCGGCCCTGGGCTTCATCGAGCGGAGCGGCGAGAGCTTCCGCTGGGTGCCGGTGAGCTACCAGCTCAACCTCTGACCCAAGCCGGGCTCCGGGCCAGGTCCGAGAGTGGTGCCGCCGGCTCGTGCCTGCGGCACGATCAGCACTGCGCCTATTTCCGGCCGGGCTATAGCGAAGCGGCACTCCTCCTATCCGCCTGGAACCACTTTAGATTGGGGAAGCGCGCGGACCGCCTCACCCAGTCCCTGATGCGGACGCGCGACGGCAGGTTCTCCAAGGGTCGCGAGTTGCAGCCGGTCTCCTGGGACCAGGCGTTCGACACCATGGCGGAGCACTGGAAGAAGGTGCTGCGCGAGAAGAGACCCGAAGCGGTCGGCATGTTCGGCCGGGGCCATTGGACGATCTGGGAAGGCTATGCCGCGTCCAAGCTGATGCGCGCCGGGTTCCGCACCAACAATCTCGACCCGAACGCCCGGCACTGCATGGCGTCCGCCGCCGTCACCTTCATCCGCACCTTCGGCATGGACGAGCCGATGGGCTGCTACGACGACTTCGAGGGCGCCGACGCCTTCGTGCTCTGGGGCTCGAACATGGCAGAGATGCACCCGGTCCTGTGGACCCGGGTGACCGACCGGCGCCTGACTGCCGAGCATGTCCGCATCCACACGCTCTCCACCTACGAGCACCGGACCACCGATCTCTCAGATGCGGTGATCTTCACGCCCGGCACCGACCTCGCGAGCATGAACTATATCGCGAACCACATCATCCAAACCGGTGCGGTGAACCGCAAGTTCGTCGACCGGCACGTCAACTTCCGCCTGGTCAACACCGATATCGGCTATGGGCTGCGGCCGGAGCACGTGCTGGAGCAGCGTAACCCTGCATGGCGAGGACGCCCAGGTCTCGCATCCCAGCGACTTCGACGCCTATGCCGAGCTGGTTGGCGAGTACACGCCTGTCCTGCATGTCCCGCAGACCACGGCGCAGTCGCTGGTCGAGAACCTGTTCGCTGACATGGACGAGCTGACCGAGCCGGAGCGCCAGCCCGGTGACCGGGGCGGCCGGTAATGGCGGGCGCGATCGTGCGCCTGTGGCGCTGGTTTCGCGGGCTGCCCGTCGTGCGCACGGCGCTCAAGCCCGCCTCCACCCTGAGCTTGGCCTTCCTGACGCTCGGCGGGTTCGCGGCCGGGATCATCTTCTGGGGCAGCTTCAACACTGCCCTAGAGGCGACCAACACGACCGAGTTCTGCATCAGTTGCCATGAGATGGAGAGCAACGTCTACCAGGAGCTCCAGGGCACCATCCACTTCGTGAACCGCTCGGGCGTGCACCCGGGCTGCCCGGACTTCCACGTGCTGCACGAATGGACCAACAAGATCGCGCGCAAGATGCAGGCATCCAAGGAGGTCTGGGGCCATATCTTCGGCTCGATCAGCACGCGCGAGAAGTTCCTGGGCCTGCGCCGCCATCTGGCGGAGCGGGAATGGGCGCGGATGGAGGCGAACGACTCGCTGCAATGCCGCAATTGCCACTCCGACGAATCCATGGACCTGGCCAAGCAGAACCCGCGCGCGGCCCAGGCGCACGAGCGCTTCCTGTTCACCGGCGAGCGCACCTGCATCGACTGTCACAAGGGCATCGCGCACAGGCTCCCGGACATGTCCGGCGTTCCGGGATGGCAGTGATGACGATCCGTCCGGCCACTATCTTGCTGCTCGGCACGGCACTGGCCCTGCTGGCGCCGCAGCTTCCGCCTGCCGCCGTCATGGCCCAGGAGGCCGCCGCACCCGCGGCGGAGCCGATCGATCGCAGCGAGTTTCTGGCATTCGCCCACAGTTCGGCGGTGCTGCAGGAGCAGGCCTCCACGCTTGCGGCGTCCAGGGACACGCGGCCGGAGGTCAAGGAGTTCGCGCAAGGGATGGTGGCGTTCCGCCTGGAGCAGATCGCCCGCCTGCAGGAGGTCGCCCGAGCGGAAAACGTCACCCTGCCCGAAGGCAAGCAGTTCGGGCACCGGGTCGTCCTGGAGAATCTCGAGCCCCTGGACTACCTGGCGCTCAGCCGGCGCTACGCCGAGGTCCAGGTCCAGGCGCTGGAGCAGGAGATCCTGGGCTTTCAGGCGGCGGAACGGTCGCAGGACGAAGTGCTGACCAGACTCGCGGCCGAGACCCTGCCGCAGCTCCGGGACCGGCTCGATGCCGCCCGCGCCATGATGCAGGCCGTGGAGCCCTGAGCCGCACCACCGGCCCTGGCTGTCCTGGCCAGCGAATGGCGGGCCGGGACGGCCGACAGGCCGCGACGGGTCACGCCACCAGGGCGCTGCCGGTGGCGCTGGTGAAGTCGATCTGGACGACGATGTCGTTGTAGTCGAAGTCGCCGCCGCCCTTCATGTCCTCCCAGCCCCAGGTGTTCAGGCCGTAGTTCCACAAGTGGGTGGCAGGCGCACCGCCTGCCTGCACGTTGGCATCGGCAAAGGCGAAGAACTCGTCGTCGCCGGCCGAGAGCCGCATCGCGATCAGGTCGCCGGCATCGACATCGGTGATGCTGGTCTGCAGGAACTCGCCGAAGCCCGGTCCCTCGATCCACGCGTCGCCGTCACCGGTCGCATAGGCACGCCCCAGCGTGGCGGCATCATAGCCATCATCGCCGGGTGCCAAGTCGCCGATCCGGCCGGTGAAGTCGTCGACCTCGTAGAACAGGACCGAGACCTCCTTCTTGCCGTTCTGGCGCAGCCGGATGACCGCTTCCTGATCGTCGGCACCGCCGGCGGTGTCCGCGACGGCCACGGCACGCGCCACCTGCAACGCGCTGTCCAGCTCGCCCGTCACATAGTCGATGAAGCCGTAGTCGTTGGTGAGGCCGGCCTGCGGCGTCCCGGTAGCCTCGCCGCCGATGGTGATCGCCAGATCATCCCCCTGGTCGAGCGCCAGCTCGTAGGGGCGCGACTGGGCATGCTCGTCGAACAGGCGCACCAGGTCACCGTCGAAGTCGGCCTGCAGGACCTGCTGCGCGAACTGGCTGGTCCAGGCATGAGGAGAGCCGGCACTCGCGTTCCAGGACACCGTGCCGCCCGACGCGACCAGGTCGATCCCGCCATCGCCGGCGAGGATCGGCTGCAGGAGGAGGCTCTGCCTGGTCGCACTGCCGCCAGCATCGTCCAGGATGCCAGGAGCATCGGCATAGAGCTGGCTGTGGGCGAGGGTCGTGAGCGCCCGGGTCAGCAGGACGCCGTTCGGCGAGCCTAGCCCGGTGGTCAGGTCATAGTCGGGCCCGGCCTCGTAGCCGAACCCGGTCGGCGTGAGGGTGATCTGTTCCTCGGCACTCGGATCGCCCTTGATCGGGCCGCCCTCGACATAGCTCGACACATTGTTGCCGAGCTGGACGTCGTTGAACGAGCCGGGTGCCACCACCGCTGCCGTGTAGAACAGGTCGTTCAGGTAGCCGAGCTGCGGCAGCCCCTGGTCGGCGAACACGGCGTTGATCTGGGCACCCAGCGACGCCCAGAGTGGGGTCGACGCGCTGGTCCCGCCGCTGGCCTCGAACTGGGTCATGTCGGCAGACGGCACCAGATAGAACATGTTGCCGCCGGCCAGCGCCGCCACGTCCGGCATGCCCCGCCCGGTTTCAGCGAGCGGATCGCTCGTAGTGGGGAGCAGTCCGTAATCGGCCTGGTAGCCGGGAACGTCCTGGGTGACATCCACGCCACCCGAGCTGGCGGCGTTCTCGGTATAGTCCGTGGTGAGGGTGTCGCCGTCGAGCCGGTACTGGTTCCAGACGGTCTCGACCAGAATCGCCGATCCGGATGCGTTCCCCGGCAGGACATCCAGGCCGCCCGCGATCAGCTGCTGCAGCGTGCCGAGATCGTGCTCGCCAGCCAGTTCGACCAGTCGGTCCAGGGTCACGTCGTTCGCAGCGGCCGACACCGTGCTGAGGGACGTTCCGCCGACCGTCACCGCGTAAGGGCTGGCAAGCTGATGAGTCACGTTGGTGAGCCCGTTGCCGAGCTCGTTCCCCGAGCCGCCATCATAGGTCATGACGAACATCGACTGATTGCGGAGCGCCGCATCCACGAACAGCTCCCGATAGGCGTCCAGGAACGGCGAATCGGGCGCAGGCAATTGCACGTCGCTGAACGAGGACGCGATGACCTCGGGATTGGCATCCTGATCCCAGATGGCCGACTGGAACGAGGTGAACACCGTCCCCTCCGGGGAGGAGCCCACATAGAGGCCGATCGTGCTGTTCGGTGCCGCCCCTGCCACGACCCCGACATCGAGAGAGCGCTCGCCGCCGCTCTCGTCATCGTAGCTCTGATGTCCCGGGTTGTTCACGTAGAAGCGGCCAGCCGTGTCGAAGCCCAGTGCCTTGCGGTAGGCATCGAGCTGCTCCTGGAACGTGACGGTCGACTCTTCGGGCAGGGCAGCACCGACTCCCGTCTCGATCAGCGCAATGGTGCCGGTATCAAGGTCGCTGCCAACCAGCGGGAACTTGTAGTGCTCGCTGATGGCAGTGGGCGTTTCCGTAGCGCCCGCCGTCGAGCCGTTGCCGATGCTCTGCCAGCCCTGCGGCAGCTCGACCGATCTGTCGGTGAGGTCGGCAACGGCCGATGGGAGGCCGACATCGACCCACAGCCCGTCGGGCGTGACGTTCCAGCCGTCCGGGATTGACAAATCGCCGTTCCAGAAGACGAGATCGGGATCCGCCGGATCACCGGCCACCAGCAGCTCCGTGCCGAACAGGTTCTGGAAGTCGTCGGCGTTCAGGCTGACCCAGACCGTGCGTGATTCCGCCGAGGAGACATAGCCCTCGTCCACGCCCAGCGTCGTGATGCCGTTGGCGTGGAGCCGGTCAACCAGCGTGTCATAGGCAGCCGGATCGGCGCCGAACGTGGTCCAGAGCGTGCCGTCCGCCTCCATCTGGGCGAGCAGCTTCTGGCGCGTTCCCCAGTCCTGGCTGAGCAACTCGGTCGGGTCATTGGCGCGCTCCAGGCTCAGCGCGACGTTGATCGTCAAGCCGGGCGGTGCCGCATGAATCTCCGAAGGATCGAGGTCATGGGCCTCGGCGACGGTGGTCTTATCCGTGCTCCGGTAGGACGTCAAATCCAGGAACGTCGAATTCTCGATTTTCGGCATGTGGATTTCCGCCTCGGGCGTCTTATTGTGCGCAATCCGCACAGATGATCTTGTTTGGGCGGATTTCTATTTTCAAGTTCCGGTCAGTATCCGGAAAATCTGTCGCATCCTATTCAGTCGGCTGTGCCCTGATCGACCGCAGCGCCTCGGCCAGGATCATCGCCGCCGCCAGATGGTCGATCTTCCCGTTCCTGCCCGGCGGCGGCAGCTCGCCCGCCTCGATCGCGGCCTCCACGCCGCCGGTGGTGAACCGCTCGTCCTGCAGGAACACGGGCAGACCTGCCAGCGGCACGAACAGGTCCAGGAAGTTGCGGACCCGGTCGCAGGCCTCCTTCTCCCGGTCGTCCAGGCCGAGCGGCCAGCCAACCACCAGTCCGGCGGGCCGCCGCTCGCGCAGGAGCCGGAGCAGCGTCTCCCGGTCATGCGCCCAGGACTTGCGGACATGAGTGAACAGCGGCGTCACCATCCGCCGCTCGGCATCGGTGCCGGCAAGACCGATCGCCCGCTTACTGACGTCCAGGGCCAGGAGGCCGCCGCGCTTTGGCAGGATGGCGGCGAAGTCGGCATGGTTGCGGAAGATGGATGCTGACACTAGCTTCCGTGCGCCCTTTGCGGCCATATCCGGCCGCGTTTTCCGTTTTTCGCGTGCAGGAGACCAGAGATCCATGGCGATCGACAAGGCCACGGTGGCGAAGATCGCGCACCTGGCCCGCCTCGAGGTTCCTGAAGAGCAGCAGGAGCATCTGGCGAAGGAGCTGTCCGGCATCCTCGGCTGGGTGGAACAGCTGGGCGAAGTGAACACCGATGCGGTCGAGCCCCTGCGCTCGGTCATGCCGATCACCCAGGACTGGCGGGCCGACGAGGTAACCGACGGCAACCGGCGCGAGGACGTGCTGGCGAACGCGCCGGCCCAGCAGGATGGCTATTTCGTGGTGCCGAAGGTGGTCGAATGAGCGTGGATCTCCACCGGCTGACGCTGGCCGAAGCTAAAAAGGGCCTGGCCGCCAGGGAGTTCAGGGCGGTCGAGCTGACCGAGGCCTCTATCGCCCAGATGGAGTGCCACCGGGCGCTCAACGCCTTCATCACCGAGACGCCCGAGCAGGCGCTGGCCATGGCGAAGGCCGCGGACGAGCGGATCGCCAAGGGCGAGGCCGGCCCGCTGGAAGGTATTCCGATCGCGGTGAAGGACCTGTTCTGCACCAAGGGCATCCGCACCACCGCTGCCTCGAACATCCTGGGCAACTTCGTCCCGCCCTATGAGAGCACGGTCACGAAGAAGCTCTGGGAGGCGGGTGCCGTCTGCCTGGGCAAGACCAGCCTCGACCAGTTCGGCATGGGCTCGGCTAACCTGAACAGCGCGTTCGGCCTGGTGAAGAGCCCCTGGACCCGGCCAAGCGACGCCAAGCCGCTGGTGCCGGGCGGCAGCTCGGGCGGCTCGGCCGTGGCCGTGGCCGCGCGCATGTGCCTGGCCGCGACCGGCACCGACACGGGTGGCTCGATCCGCCAGCCGGCCGCCTATACCGGCATCACCGGGATCAAGCCGACCTATGGGCGCTGCTCGCGCTTCGGCATCATCGCCTATGCCTCCTCGCTGGACCAGGCCGGTGCCTTTGCCCGCAACGTCCGGGACAGCGCCATCCTCCTGCAGGCGATGGCTGGCCACGACCCGAACGACAGCACGTCCGCCGACCTGCCGGTGCCGGACTTCACGGCCGGGATCGGCAAGTCGCTCAAGGGGCTGAAGATCGGCATCCCGAAGGAGTACCGGGTCGAGGGCCTCTCGCCCGAGATCGACCGGCTCTGGCAGCAGGGGGCCGACTGGCTGCGCGCCCAGGGTGCCGAGGTGAAGGAGGTCTCGCTGCCGCACAGCCGTTATGCGCTCGCGACCTACTACATCATTGCGCCGGCCGAGGTGTCCTCTAACCTCGCCCGCTATGACGGCATGCGCTACGGCCTGCGCGTCGAGGGCCGCAACCTGACCGAGACGTACGAGAAGTCGCGCGGCGCCGGGTTCGGCGACGAGGCCAAGCGCCGGATCATGATCGGCACCTACGTGCTCTCGGCCGGCTATTACGACGCCTATTACGTCAAGGCGCAGAAGGTCCGCCGCATCCTAGTCAACAATTTCCGGAAGGTGTTCGAGGAGGTCGACGCGGTGCTGGCGCCGACCACCCCCACCCCGGCCTTCCGCATCGGCGAGGAGCCGGACGACCCGGTCGCCATGTACCTGAACGACGTGTTCACGGTGACCGCCAACCTGACAGGATTGCCCGGCATGAGCGTGCCGGCCGGCCTGTCCTCGGACGGCCTGCCGCTGGGCCTGCAGATCATGGGCAAGCCCTGGGACGAGCCGACCGTGCTCCAGATCGGTGCGGCGCTGGAAGAGGCCGCACAGTTCAACACGCTTCCCTACGGCATCGAGGCTCGGGCATGAGCTGGACCATCGAAGGCAATACCGGCACCTGGGAGATCGTGGTCGGTCTCGAGGTGCACGCGCAGGTCTCCAGCCAGGCCAAGCTGTTCAGCGGTGCGGCCACCGCCTACGGCGCCGAGCCCAACACCCAGGTCAGCCCGGTCGATGCCGGCATGCCCGGCATGCTGCCGGTGGTGAACGCCTACTGCGTGGAGCAGGCGGTGCGCACCGGCCTGGGCCTCAAGGCCGAGATCAACAAGGTCTCGGTGTTCGAGCGGAAGAACTATTTTTATCCGGACCTGCCGCAGGGCTACCAGATCAGCCAGTACCAGCACCCGATCGTGGGCAAGGGTGAGCTGATCCTGGACATGCCGGACGGCAGCCAGCGCCCGATCGGCATCACCCGCCTCCACCTGGAGCAGGACGCCGGCAAGTCGATCCACGACCAGGGCCACGACACCACGCTGATCGACCTGAACCGGTCGGGCGTGGCGCTCATGGAGATCGTGAGCGAGCCGGACATCCGCGATCCGGAGGAAGCCGTCCTCTACATGCGCAAGCTGCGCTCGATCCTGCGCTATCTCGGGACGTGCGACGGCAACATGGAAGAAGGGTCGCTCCGTTGCGACGCCAACGTCTCGGTGCGCAAGCCGGGCCAGCCGTTCGGCACGCGCTGCGAGATCAAGAACGTCAACTCCATGCGCTTTGTGGCGCGTGCTATCGAGTATGAGGCGCGCCGCCAGGTCGACATCCTGGAAAGCGGCGGCGTGATCGAGCAGGAGACCCGCCTGTTCGATTCGGTGAAGGGCGAGACCCGCTCGATGCGCTCCAAGGAGGAGGCGCACGACTACCGCTACTTCCCCGACCCCGACCTCCTGCCGCTGGAGCTGCCGGACGACTTCGTCGAGAAGATCCGCGCGAGCCTGCCGGAGCTGCCCGACGAGAAGCGGGCCCGCTTCATGGCGGAATACGGCCTCTCGTCCTACGACGCCGGGGTGCTGGTCGCCGAGCGCGAGACCTCCGAGTACTACGAGGAGGCCGCCAGGCACGGCGACCCGAAGCAGGCCGCGAACTGGATCATCACCGAGCTGTTCGGCCGGCTCAACAAGGCGGGCATGGACATTACCCAGAGCCCGATCAGCGCCGCCAACCTCGGCAAGCTGCTGGGGCTGATCAAGGACGGCACGCTCTCCGGCCGGCTCGCCAAGGACGTCTTCACGATCATGTTCGACACGGGCGACGCCCCGGACAAGATCGTCGAGGAGCGCGGCATGAAGCAGGTGACCGATACCGGCGCCATCGAGGCGATCGTCGACAAGCTGATCGCCGACAATCCCGGCCAGGTCGCCACCGTCCAGAAGAACCCGAAGGTCGCCGGCTGGTTCACCGGCCAGGTCATGAAGGCCACTGGCGGCAAGGCCAACCCGGGCGTGGTCAACGAGATCGTGGCGAAGAAGCTGGGGATCTGATCGGGCAGTCGCCGGCTGGCAGGTTTCTCGCCAGCCGGCGTCGCCCGGCGTCCGTTGAAGGCGCCTGTCGCCACTGCTTCCCGGCTCAGCCGACTGTGGCATAACATTACCAAACGTAAATAATTTGATTGGCATCACGTAATGGTGATCCCTGGGTGCATGCGATCGGAGTCATGAGGACCGATCATCACGGGCCTCATCGCCGCGACCAGGGAGTCTGCAGATGGCGACACTCACCGGGACCAATGGCAACGACCGGATCTACGGCACGGCCGTGGCCGACACGATCGACGGGCTGAAGGGCAATGACACCCTGTTCGGCCGGGCCGGCGACGACCTGATCCATGGCCGGCAAGGCAATGACCGGATCTATGGCGAGGTAGGGCTCGACCTGATCAGCGGCGGTGACGGCGACGACCATATCGACGGCGGCGACACGCGCGACCGGCTCTGGGGCGATGCCGGCAACGACACGATCCTTGGCGGTGCCGGCAACGACGACCTCTGGGGCGGCGAGGGCAACGATCTGGTGCGAGCCGGTGCCGGCAACGACGTGGCCAGGGGTGATGCGGGCCTGGATCTGCTCAGTGGAGGCGACGGCAACGACAGCCTCTGGGGCAATGACGGCCGCGACCGGCTGTGGGGTGATGCCGGCAACGACACCATTCACGCCGGCAACGGCAAGGACGACCTTTATGGCGGGCTGGGCGACGACCTCCTGCGCGGCGAGATCCACGACGACCGGCTCTTCGGCGATGCCGGCTTCGACCGCCTGAGCGGTGGCGATGGCAACGACGCATTGTCCGGCGGTGATGGGCGCGACCGGCTGTGGGGCGACGGCGGCGACGACACCATCCAGGGCGACGCGGGGAACGACGATCTCTATGGCGGCACCGGGGACGACCATCTCCTGGGTGGTTCCGGTAACGACCTGCTGGTGGGCGGCAACCGCGTCTACGAGCCGACCGAGACTCCGGATGGCAGCGACGGCACGGACCGGCTGGAAGGCGGGGTCGGCGATGACCGGATCCATGGCGCCATGGGCGATGACCTGATCCTGGCGGGCGATGGCAACGACCTGATCCGGCCGGGCGGCGGGGAGAACGTCGTCTATGCCGGCCAGGGCGAAGACCGGATCGAGATGCCCTACGAGCCACTCTGGCCCGAGAATTTCGGCGCCATGACCCTGTTCGCCGGGGCGGGCGACGACTTTGCGTTCGGCGGCAGCCGGGACGACAATCTGCGCGGCGAGGATGGCGACGACTGGCTGTTCGGCGGGTTCGGCGACGACCGGCTGGATGGCGGCGCCGGCCATGACCGCCTGCGCGGCGACCTCGGCAGCGACCGGCTGATCGGCGGGGCCGGCAATGACGATCTCAGCAGCGGCCAGACCGAACTGGGCGACCGGACGATCATGACCGGCGGCAGCGGCGCCGACCAGTTCAACTATGCGATGCATGGCGACCGGGAGGCGGCCGACAGCCCGAGCAATCTCTTCGACCAGGTCAACGACCTGATCACCGACTTCAGCGACGGCGACCGGCTGCGGATCAGCTGGCAGAATTTCGATTCCGGCAGCGGCGTCCTGGAGCGCTACGAGTTCAGGTTCGCCGATCTGGATACCAATGCCGACGGGCGGGTCACCGCAGCCGACGACGCGGTGACCGAGCAATTCATCCACTTCGGCGGGAACGCCGGCGACAGCCTGGTGATCGACCTCGGGATCTTCAGCGCGAACGCGGAAGTGACCCACAGCACGGGCGACGAAACCCACACTGTCCGCGGCTATGCCGCCGCAGGCACCATCACCCTGTTCGACGTCACCAGCCTCACGCCGGATGATTTCGTGACGGGCTGAAGGCGGTTCCGGCAGCGCCGCCTCAGGCCTGTCCCATCGGAGCGCTGCCGCTTACCACATGAAAGCGGATCGGGATCCCGATGCCGTCACCGTCCCGATAGGCTTCCGCCCGCTCCAAGAACAGCATGCGGATCCGCTCCTGCGCCTCGGGCGACTGGGCATCCAGGATCGCCGAGACCCGGGCGAAGGCGCCCCTGCCGATCGCCCACCAGTCGGCGGCAGCCGGCACGACGTGGCGGAAGGCCAGCGTCTCCAGGCAGACATCGACGAAGCCGCCGTCATCCAGCAGGCGCACCAGCGCCTTGCGGTCGGCGAAGCGGAAGATCGGTGGACCCGGTGGCAGTCGTTCGGGCGGCGCGCTCAAGGCCAGTTCCTCGATCAGGTCCACGAACAGGCCGTTCACCCGGTTCTCGTCGCGATCCGCCCACCAGGACAGGGCGATCCGCCCGCCGGGCCTCAGCACCCGCAGCGCTTCGGCCACTGCCGCCTCGGGTGCCGGCAGGTGGCCAATGCCGAAACCCATGGTCAGCGTATCATAGTGGCCGTCCGCCACCGGCAGCCGGTCGACCGTGGCGGCGACTGCATGGATCGCCGGCGCTCGCCCCTCCAGGATCGCCAGCATGCCGGGGCTCAGGTCGTAGGCATCGACCCTCGCCCCCTTCGCCAGGGCGCCCAGCGCCACCACGCCGCTACCGGCCGCGAGGTCGCCATGGCGCCCCCCTTCCCGCACCCCGGCCGCCTCCAGCAGCCCTTCCACCGCCAGGGCAGTGACCGGCTCGAACCGGTCGCGATAGGTCGGCGCCAGCCGGTCATGGACGTCGCGCTCGAAGCGCTGGAAATCATCGGCCATTTCCGCTGCCTCCCTGCAGGAGGCTAGCATAGGCGCGGTCCTCGGTGGCGGCGAGGCCGGTTCAGGCGGTGAGGCTGAAGCCCTGGCCGTCGCCCTCTACGACGAAGCGGCCTGCCGCGACGGCACCGGCATAGTTCGCGGTCTTCTCGAAGCCGCCGAACGGATAGAAGTGCAGCCCGGCCACCAGATGGCCAAGCTCGGCCGCCAGGGCCCTAGCGAGATCGACGATGAAGCCGTCCGGCTCGGCGGCGGTGACGAGCTGCAGGACGTTGCCGCCTCGCTTGCTGAGGAAGGAGAGCGAATTGCCCACGCCGCACATCTGGGCATAGCGCAGCAGGCTCTTGATCGAGGCCGGCCCGGGCAGGCCCACCCGGATCGGCAGCCGGTTGCCGGCAGCACGGATCGCCCGCTCCCAGGCCGCCACCTTGGCGGCGTCGAAGCAGAACTGGGTCATCAGCTCGACCTCGAGGCCGGCGGTCTCTGCCCACTCGTTCTTCTCGGCCAGCGCCGCGGCCAAGCCCTCGGTGGAGATGTCCGGGCTGCCCTCGGGATGGCCCGCCACTGCGACCCGGCTGAAGCCCAGCTCCCCGAACAGGCCGGTTCTCAACACATCCATGCTGCTGGCGAACGGCCCTTGCTGAACGGCGACACCGCCGCCGATCACCAGTGCTTCCCGCACGCCCACCGCCGCCAGGCCGCGCAGGTAGGTGTCGAGTGCTGCGGCCGAGGGCAAGGTGCGCGCCGGCACGTGCGGTACCGGCACCATGCCCTCGAACACCAGCCGCGCTGCGGTCTGCAGGATCGCCGGGGGTTCCTCGTCCGGCAGATAGGCAATGTTGACCCGCGTGCCCTTGGGCAGCGGCAGCCGCTCCAGCTTGGCCGCCTGTTTGGCGGTGATCTCGATCGACCAGCCCTGCGCCAGCCCCGTCACCTGCGCTGCGATCGCGGCGCCACCGGCCGTGTTCCGCCGCCCGAACAGATCCCGAAACGCCACCGCCATGGACGGTCATCCCCGCGCCGCTGCCGGGATGGAGCCCCGACAGCCCAGTATATGGGGTCGGATGCGCTGCGTTTCTGGTGCGCATCGGCCTGTCGGGTTTCGTGAAAGCGACATGGCTTTCCACGCCCGAAAAGGTTGCCCATGCCCCTGCCGCCCGAGCAGCCTCGCGTGAATGCGACACGATCTGATAATGCTCAGAGCAGCGGCGGCAGCGGTGCCAGCAGCCGGTCGAGCACCGCCAGGCCGAACGGGGTAGGCAGGTCGCCAGGTGCCCGGTCATGGACCGGCCCCAGCCCCAGCCGACGGGCGGCAGCCCGCTTGCCGTAGGTCACGAGGTGCGGGATCGACTGCATCACGAACACGATGAGCGGCAGAACTTCGGCATAGAGCCGGTCGGCCTCCGCCCAGTCGCCGGTCTGGGTCGTCCGCCAGATCGCGACCTGGACGTCGACCAGCTCCGGTGCGGGGATCATCCCGGCGCAGCCGGCACGCAGGATGTCCGGCAGCTCCAGCCCGCCCCTGCCGTTGAACACCGCGACCTCGCCCTTGAGCGCGTCGATGGTGCGCCGGATCGAGACCGCAGAGCCTTCGCCCTTCAGCAGGAGGAAGTTGGGGTGGCGGTCCTTCAGCCGCCGGATCGCCGGGTCAGACAGCCCCACGCCCAGATAGTCCGGCGCGTTCTGGATCGCGGCCGGGATCGGGCAGGCGTCGATGACCCTGCCGAAGAAGCGGAGCAGTTCGTCCTCGGGCAGCGGTCGGCGGGGCGGCGGTTGCAGGATCACCCAGGAAGCACCGAGCTCTGCGGCCATGCGCGCGAAGGGGACCTGCTCGGCCTCGCTCTCGCCGAACACGGTGACCGCGACCGGCACCCTCCCGCCGGCCGCCCGGGTCAGCCAGCGCAGCAGCATGGCGCGCTCGTCGGGCGAGAGCTTGGCGACCTCGGTGGCCAGACCCAGTGCCGCGATCCCGTCGGCGCCGGCGGTGATGCAGGCCTCGACCTGGCGCAAGAGCGCCCCTTCGTCGAGGCGGTCACGCTCGTCGAAGAAGGCGTAGAGGATCGGCCAGATCCCGGAAAAGGCCGGCGTCGTCATGGGCTCATCCTCCTCCCGACCAGCTCCCAGTGGCATCGGCCACCGGAGCGCGCCGAGCTTGCCGTGCTGGACGCGCCTCGTCATCCTTGCCGCAATATCGCCTTGCTCCGGGGGAACGGAAATGTCGCTCTCGCGCCGTGGTGCCATGCTCGCAGCCGCCCTCTCGCTCCTGGCAGCGGGCGAGGTGTCCGCCGGCGAGGCGCTCGACCGGATCAGGAGTGCCGGCGTGCTGACGATGAGCACCGATCCGGAATATCCCCCGCAGTCCTCGCTCGACCCGGCGACCAACGAGTTCCAGGGCTTCGACATCGATGTTGGTCGGGAGATCGCCAAGCGCCTCGGCGTGGACATCCGCTTCGTCACGCCCGGCTGGGACGTGATCACCGCCGGGCGCTGGGCGGGGCGCTGGGACATCTCGGTCGGCAGCATGACGCCCACCAAGGAGCGGGCGCAGGTCCTGGACTTCCCGGCAGTCTACTATTTCACTCCGGCCTCGCTCGTGGTCCACGAGGACAATAAGACGATCGCCACCCCCGCCGATGCCAGCGGCAAGCGGATCGGGGTCGGCGTCGCCACCACCTATGAGAGCTACCTGAAGAAGGACCTGACCATCGACGTGGCCGATGCGCCGCCCTTCACCTACCAGATCGACGACGCAGAGATCCGCACCTACGACACCGACCTGCTGGCCCTGGACGATCTGCGTTTGGGCGACGGTGTGCGCCTCGATGCGGCGTTCACCGCCCTGCCGACCATCCTGGACGCGATCGAGCGCGGCTACCCGTTCAAGATCGTCGGCGAGCCCTTGTTCAAGGAACCGCTCTCGGTCGCGATCGACAAGGGCGATCCGGAGCTCGGCGCCGAGATCACCCGGATCGTCGACGAGATGAAGGCGGACGGCACGCTCGCCCGGCTGTCCGCGCAGTATTACGGCACCGACCTGACCCAGTGAGCACGCTGGCGGATCTCCTCGACCGGCGGGACGCCCGCCTGGCCCTGATCGGCCTGATCGTCTTCCTGCTCGCCGCCGCGTTCCCCTGGACGGTGCCGGGCCTGGCCGGCCTGCCGCCGGTCCTGGCCCGGCTGGTCGGCGGCCTGCTCGTCGCCGGCCTCGCGGTCGCCAACATCCTGGTCCTGCGCCGGATGCCGTTCGAGTTCCAGGTGCTGCTGGCCTGGGCCGAGCTGTTGCTGGTCTTCGCCCTGTTCTTCTGGAGCTTCGGGCTGGACTACCGCTTCATTCTGGCCAACGTGCCGGGGCTGCTCGGATTTGGCGCTGGCCAAGCCTTCCTGCAGGGGGCCGTCCTGACGGTGGTGATCTGCCTGGTCTCGATTACGTTCGCCACCCTGCTGGCCCTGGTGGGCGCACTGGCACGGTTGTCTGGCAACGGCCTGGCCTTCGGGGTGGCCACCTTCTACATCAGCTTCTTCCGCGGCACCCCGCTGCTCCTGCAGGTGCTGCTGATCTATCTGGGCCTGCCGCAGATCGGCCTGACTCTGGAGGCAGTGCCGGCCGGGATCATCGCGCTCTCCTTGTGCTACGGCGCCTACATGGCCGAGATCTTCCGCGCCGGCATCGAGGCGGTCGGCCGTGGCCAGCGCGAGGCCGCCGCCTCGCTGGGGCTGACCGATGCCCAGGCGATGCGCCTGGTCGTCCTGCCCCAGGCAATGCGGCTGGTCATCCCGCCCACCGGCAACCAGTTCATCGCCATGCTGAAGGACAGCTCGCTGGTCTCGGTGATGGGTGTATGGGAGCTGATGTTCCTGGCCCGCACCTATGGACGCGCCGAGTTCAAGTACATGGAGATGCTGATCACCGCGGCGCTGATCTACTGGCTGCTTTCCGCGGTGTTCGAGGTGATCCAGGCGCGGATCGAGCGCCACTACGGCAAGGGCGTTCGGCCGTGACCGCTCGTCCCCTCGTCCACGTCCTGGCCACTGGCGGCACCATCGCCGGGGCGCAGGATGTCGCCCATGGCTACACCGCCGGCAGCTTCGCCATCGACGCCCTGCTGGCCGCCGTGCCGGGCCTGGACCGCATCGCCGCCATCCGCGGCGAGCAGCTCGTCAGCATCGGCAGCCAGGACATGCATGACGCAGTCTGGCTGAAGCTGGCTCGCCGGCTGAGCGCGCTCGCCAAGGAGCCAGGCCTGGCCGGCATCGTCGTCACCCACGGCACCGACACGCTGGAGGAGACCGTCTGGTTTGCCGAGCTGACCGTCCGGGCCGAACTGCCGATCGTGTTCACCGGGGCGATGCGCCCGGCCACCGCGATCGGCGCGGACGGGCCTGCCAACCTCGCCGCTGCGGTGGCCGTGGCGGTCGATCCCGCCGCAAAGGCCCGCGGCGTGCTGGTGGTGATGAATGACCAGGTCTTCGCCGCGCGCGACGTCTACAAGACCCACGCCAACCGGGTGGACGCCTTCCAGGCGCCCGAGCGCAGCCCGCTCGGCACGGTCGCCGGCGGCTGCCCCCGCTTCCACCGCGCACCCGACCCGCGTCCCGCCAGTTTCGACCTTGGCGGCCATGACGCACTGCCCAAGGTCGTGATCCTCTACGCCCATGCCGGGATGGACCGCGAGCTGATCGATGCCGCGGTCGCGGCGGGTGCCAAAGGCATTGTGGTCGCTGGGGTCGGCAACGGCAACATGACCAGGATTGCCCTCGACGCCCTGATGGAGGCGGCCGAACGGGGCATCGCCGTGGTGCGCAGCACCAGGCTGCCGGCGGGCGCGGTGCTGGCCGCGGGCGAGGTCGACGATGCGGCGCTAGGTTTCGTCCATGCCGGCGAGCTCAAGCCCGGCAAGGCGCGCGTGCTCCTGCAACTGGCCTTGCTCGACGGCGCAGACCGGGCGGCCATCCAGGCGGCATTCGACACGTACTGAAGGCGCATGGCTGCCCTGCCAGGCAGCGGTTGCCTTGCTGGCAGACGGCGCCCCATCAATGGGTCATGTCCCAAGCCGCCGACGCTTCCCGCCGCTCCGCCGCCCTTCGCCAGCCGCCGCTCTGGCTCCTGGTGCTGGTGACCTTCAGCGGCACGCTGGCCATGCACATGTTCGTGCCGGCCCTGCCGGTCGCGGCCGCCGACCTCCATGCTGGCGTCGGCGCCATGCAGATGACGATCAGCCTCTATATCGTCGGCCTGGCGGTAGGGCAGCTCATCTACGGCCCACTCTCCGACTGCTTCGGTCGCCGACCGACCCTGCTGGCCGGCCTCGCCCTCTACACCGCCGCCGGGCTCGGCGCGGCCCTCGCACCCGGCGCCGGCTCCCTGATCGCTGCCCGCCTGCTGCAGGCGCTGGGCGGCTGCGCCGGGCTGGCACTGGGCCGCGCGATCGTACGGGACACTGCCGGTTCCGAGGACGCCGTGCGCCGCTTGGCCCTGCTCAACCTCATGACCATGGCCGGTCCGGCCCTGGCGCCGATGATCGGCAGCACGCTCTCCACTATGCTCGGCTGGCGCTCGATCTTCCTGGTGCTGGTGACGCTGGGCGCGGTGAACCTCCTCTCGGTTTGGCGGCTCCTGCCCGAGACCGGGCGGCCGAGTGGACGGCTCAGCACCCGTTCCCTGCTCCAGGACTATCGCCATCTCCTGCGCTCACCGGTCTTCCTCGGCTTCGCCGTGGGCGGGGGCTGCACCACCACTGCGATCTACGCCTTCATCGCCGTCGCTCCCTTCCTGTTCGTCCACGAGCTGCACCGCCCGCTGCACGAGGTCGGGATCTATCTGGGCCTACTGATGGTCGGCATGGCCGCCGGCAATGTCCTGACCGGCCGGCTGATCAGCCGGGTCACCATGGAGCGCCTGATCATCGGTGCCAGTCTGCTGGTCCTCGTCAGCTCCCTCGCCTTCTTCGCCGCAACACTGTTGGGACTCCTCACGGTGCCGGTGGCGGTCGGCACCATGTCCCTCCTAACCCTGGGCGCCGGGATGTCGAGCCCACCGGCGCTGACCAAGGCGATCAGCATCGATCCGCGCCTGACCGGCTCGGCCGCCGGCCTCTACGGCTTCATCCAGATGACGGTCGGCGCCCTGTTCACCGCGCTGACCGCTTCCGGGCCGGACCCGGCGCTGGCTGCGGCCCTCGTGCTCAGTCTGGGCGCCGTGATCGCCCAGATCGCTTTCGCCTTCGCGATCCACCGGCAGCGCGCCTGAGTGATGGGCCGGCTGCCCTCGGACGCCGGGGCTTGTTGGGCAATGGCCGCCCCTGCATCCTTCGAGCCTGGAGCCACGACGTGAAGGAGCCGATGAACGTGAGGACACCGGAACTCGCCGCCTGGACCAGCGGCCTGGCCGGCCCCGCGACCGATGCCTGGCTGATCCATACTGAAGCGATGGCCAGGGTCCGGCGCGGCGAAGACGTGATCGTCCTGTCGGTGGGCGACCCGGACTTCGATACGCCCTTCCGGATCCGCCAGGCCGCCAAGGACGCGCTGGATGCCGGCCGCACCCATTACGCCGACGTGCAGGGCAAGCCGGCACTGCGCGAAGCGATCGCCCACCACCACGGCAGGCTCACCGGCCGCCCGGTCGATCCGGAGCGTGTCGTGGCGCTGGCCGGCGCGCAGTGCGCGCTGTTCGCGGCCTGCCAGTGCCTGCTCAACCCGGGCGACGAGGTGGTGGTGCCAGCCCCGGCCTATGTCACCTATCCCGCCACGATCGCCGCCGCCGCCGCGGTGATGGTGAACGTGCCGCTCGACGCCGAGACCGGGTTCCGCCCGG
>NZ_WUJP01000148.1 GCF_009806515.1 Geminicoccus flavidas
ATCTGGCTGCCATCGAACTGGCGATCGGCGAGCGTACCCGCGCCATCCTGATCAACACGCCGAACAACCCGACCGGCGCCGTGTTCACCCGGGCCGAGATCGAGGCGCTGTGCCGCCTCGCGAAGCAGCACGGCCTCTGGCTGATCTCCGACGAGGTCTATGCCGACCTGATCTACGAGGGCAGCCATGTCAGCCCCTCGGCCATTCCTGGCATGGACGACCATGCCGTGGTGGTCAGTTCGCTCTCCAAGTCCCATGCGATGACCGGCTGGCGGGTCGGCTGGACGATCGGCCCTGAGCGCGCCATCGCCACCATCCACGACCTGGCGCTCGCCATGCTCTACGGCCTGCCCGACTTCATCCAGGATGCCGCCACCGTGGCGCTGGCCGAACCCCATCCGGAGCTGGCGGAGCATCACCGGATCTTCCGGGCCCGACGCGACCGCTTCTGCACGGCGTTGGCGGATGCGCCCGGCCTGATCGTCCGGCGTCCGGCGGGAGGGATGTTCGTGATGGTCGACGTGCGGGGCACCGGCCTGGACCCTGACCGCTTCGCCGGCCGCCTGCTGGCCGAAGCCGGGGTCTCGGTACTTTCCGGCGATGCGTTCGGCGGCCCGGCGGCTGGCCATGTCCGGGTCAGTCTGACCGTGCTCGATCCGGAACTGGACGAGGCTGCCCGCCGCATCCGCCGGTTCGCCAGAAGCCTCAAGAGCGTAACAGGGTAACAGATACGATTAATCTGACTTTACGCGAAAAGGTGCCCGTGTATGGTCTTCCTCAACGATTGCCGGCCACACGATCGGCTGCAAGGGGGAGGTCGGAACGGGATGGCGCTGCTCGAACTGCGCGACATCAGCAAGCATTTCGGCGCGATCGAGGCGCTGCGCGGAGTCGACCTCGACCTGGAACGCGGTGAGGTCGTGGGGCTGATGGGCGACAACGGTGCGGGCAAGTCGACCCTGGTCAAGTGCATCGCCGGTAACTTCCGGCCGAGCACCGGCGAGATCCGGCTGGATGGCGAGGTCCAGCACTTCCACAAGCCGGCCGATGCGCGCGAGCGCGGCATCGAGGTGGTCTACCAGGACCTGGCACTTTGCAACAACCTGACCGCCGCCGAGAACGTGTTCCTGGGCCGGGAGCCCAAGAAGTCGTACGGGCCGTTCAAGTTCCTGGACTATGCGCAGATGTATACGCGCTCCGGCGAGATCTTCGCCGAGCTGAAGTCGGAGACCCGGCCGCGCGACCTGGTCAAGCGGATGTCCGGCGGCCAGCGCCAGGCAGTGGCGATCGCCCGGACCCGGCTGAAGGACGCCAAGGTCGTGCTGATGGACGAGCCCACCGCCGCGATCTCGGTCCGCCAGGTCAAGGAGGTGCTCGATCTGATCCTGCGCCTGCGCGACAAGGGCATGGCCGTGGTCCTGATCAGCCACCGCATGCCCGACGTGTTCACGGTCTGCGACCGGGTCGTGGTGATGCGCCGCGGCACCAAGGTCGCCGACAAGGCGATCGCCGACAGCTCGCCGGAAGAGGTCACCGGCCTCATCACCGGTGCCATCCGCGCAGCCTGAGGCGAGGGCAACATGGCCGACAGCACCCAGCACTCCGCGACCGTCCAGGACTTCGCCCGGATCGACGAGGTCACCGCGCTCAAGGAGCGCACGATCGCCCAGAAGGTCTTCGCCAGCCAGCCCTTCTGGGTGACGATCGCCCTGATCCTGATCTGCCTGATCATGAACTGGGTGGAGCCCACCTTCCTCACCTCGGGCAACCTGTACAACATCACCCGCAACTTCGCCTTCATCGGCATCATGGCGCTCGGCATGACCGCCGTGATCCTGACCGGCGGGATCGACCTGTCGGTGGGCTCAGTGATGGGCCTGGTGGGCGTGGTCTGCGGGCTGCTGCTGCAGGCGGAGAGCCACTGGGCGGTCGCGGTGCTGGCCGGGCTCGCCACGGGTGCGCTGGCCGGTGCGGTCAACGGCGTGCTGATC
The DNA here is from genome assembly GCF_009806515.1 of Geminicoccus flavidas. Classification (GTDB taxonomy): domain Bacteria; phylum Pseudomonadota; class Alphaproteobacteria; order Geminicoccales; family Geminicoccaceae; genus Geminicoccus; species Geminicoccus flavidus. The sequence goes on from NZ_WUJP01000148.1 coordinate 1,992, forward strand.
GCCTATCTGCGCCTGCCGCCCTTCGTGGTGACGCTCGGCATGCTGTCGGTGGCGCGCTCGCTGGCGGTGGTGCTGTCGCAGAACAAGATGATCTACGAGTTCGGCCCCTATGCGGACCAGTTCAACTGGATCGGCGGCGGCCAGATCCTGGGCATCTCCAACCCGGTCTGGATGCTGGTGCTGCTGACAGCATTGTTTGGCCTGGTCTTCAACTTCAGCGCCTGGGGCCGCTATCTCTATGCCATCGGCGGCAACGAGAACGCCGCCCGGCTGACCGGCGTCCCGGTCGACCGGATCAAGCTGCAGGCCTATGTGGCGGCCGGCCTGACCGCTGCCATCGCCGCGGTCATGATCGTCGGCTGGCAGGGCTCCGCCATCAACGCGCTGGGTACCGGCTACGAGCTGCGCGTGATCGCCTCCACCGTGATCGGCGGCGCCAACCTGATGGGCGGCGAGGGCGGCGCCTATGGCGCCTTCGTCGGCGCGGCGCTCATCGAGGTGATCCGCAACGCGCTGCTGATGGCCGGCGTGGACAGCAACTGGCAGGGCACCTTCGTCGGTGCCTTCATCGTTCTGGCGGTCCTGCTCGAGCGGATCCGCGGGAAGAAGTCGGACTAGAAGGGGCGGGTCCGGCAAGGGGATGGCTGCATCCCCGGTCACAAAGCCCGGTTCAGGGAGGTCGAGACCCATGAGGAAGCTGTTGTTGGCAGGCATCGCCACCGCGGTGGTGGGTGCGTTCGGAACGGCCAGCGCCCAGGCACAGGAAAGCTACACCTTCGCGCTGGTACCCAAGGGGATGAACATCCCGTTCTTCGACTTCGCGCGCGACGGCTGCATGAAGGCCCAGGAGGAATCGGGCGGCAAGTTTACCTGCGAATATATCGGCCCCGGTGAGCATGGCGGCGGCGACGAGCAGGTCGCGATCGTCAACGACCTGATCGCGCGCGGCATCGACGGCATCGCGGTCTCGCCGTCCAACGCCGCGGCGATGGGCCGGGCGCTGGCCGCCGCCAAGGATGCCGGTATCCCGGTGCTGACCTGGGATTCCGATGTCCTGGAAAAGGACAAGGCCAACCGCCTGGCCTATATCGGCACCTACAACTACGACATTGGCGTGAACCTCGCGAAGCTCGTGCAGGGCATCAAGCCGGACGGCGGCACGATCTGCATCCAGTCGGGCGGTGCGGCCGCCGCCAACCACAACGAGCGCATGCAGGGCATCCGCGACACGCTCTCCGGCACCAAGTCCGAAGCAGCGCCCGGCGAGCGGCTGACCGGCCAGGGGGGCTGGACCGAGGTGGAAGGCTGCCCGCTCTACACCGACGACGACCTGCCGCGCTCGGTGCAGCAACTGGAGGACATTCTCGCCAAGTTCAGCGACCTGGATGCCTTTGTGCCCACCGGTGGCTTCCCGCAGTTCGTGCCGAACGCCTACGAGGCAGTGGTCAGCAAGTACAAGGACAAGCTCGACAAGAAGGAGCTGGCGCTCGTGGTGGCGGACACGCTGCCGGTGCAGATGGAACTCCTGAAGAAGGGCCTCTCGCTGGGCCAGGTCGGCCAGCGGCCGTTCGAGATGGGCTATGAGAGCATGAACGCGCTCCTGAAGATCAAGGAGGGCGGCGATCCGCCGAAGGACCCGACCTATACCGGCCTCGATGTCTGCACCCAGGAGAACGCCGACACCTGCCTCGGCCAGTGAACCTGCCTCGAACATGACATGGCCGGGTGGACTGGCAGATGCCGGTCCTGCGACGTAGTTCAGGGAACGCCGCCGGCGCTGTCGGCGGCGTTCCCCGTTCTGGCTTGAGAAGGTGGGCCATGATCGATGCGCCGCTCGTCACCCTGCGCCACGGCAGCCTGGAACTGGTCGTGGACCCGGCAGGCGGCGGTGCCATCCGCAGCTTTCGCGATGACGGCTTCGACCTGTTGCGCGCCAGCCGCGGCGACCTGCGCGATCCGATCGCCCACGCCTCCTTCCCGCTGGTGCCGTTCGCCGGCCGGATCCAGCACGGCCGCTTCACCTTCGAGGGCCAGGACTACCAGCTCCCGCTGAACTTCCTGCCCGAGCCGCATGCGATCCACGGCGACGGCTGGATGGGCTCCTGGACGGTCGCAGGGCAGGACGAGACCAGTGTCGCCATGGTGTTCCACCACGAGCATCGCTGGGTGCCGTTCCGCTACCGCGCCTGGCAGCGCTTCCGGCTGGAGGACGGCACGCTGCGGGTCGAGATCGGCGTGCGCAACACCGGTGAGAGCGCCATGCCGTTCGGCATCGGCCACCACCCCTATCTGGACCGCCATTCCGGCGCCACGATCCAGGCCGATGTCGATTCCGTCTGGCTCACCGATGCCACCAAGGTCTCGACCGAGCGGGTGCCGGTCCCGCCATGGGCCGACTTCCGGGCAGAGCGCAAGGTGGAGGAAATGGCCCTGGACCACATCTTCGCCGGCTTCACCGGCGCCGCGACGGTGCGCTGGCCGGACGAGGGGCGCGGCCTGCGCATCGGCGGCGACCCGGTCCTGAACCATCTGATCGTCTACATCCCGCCCGGCGAGGATCATTTCTGCGTCGAGCCGATCAGCCATGCTGGCAATGCGGTGAACATGCCGGGCCGCGACGACACCGGCACCCACGTCCTCGCACCCGGCGAGGAACTGGCCGGGACGATGACACTCACGTCACTTGTGTTGAATTGACCGCTGCTGGTCGCCCGTTCATCCTGACCTCGTCTTGCGACAGGACCAGGGAGAGCGGCAGATGTCGATGCTGCAGGAATTCAAGGAATTCGCGCTCAAGGGCAATGTCGTCGACCTAGCGGTCGGCATCATCATCGGTGCCGCCTTCACCGCCATCGTCAGCTCGCTGGTCGACGACGTGATCATGCCGCCGCTCGGCGTGCTCATGGGCGGCATCGACTTCTCCGACAAATACATCCAGCTCACCAACTGGGACCAGTCCTATCCTAGCCTCGCCGCCGCTCGCGACGCCGGCACGGCGGTGATCGCCTACGGCAACTTCATCAACGCCGTGATCAAGTTCCTGATCGTCGCGTTCGCGCTGTTCATCGTCATCAAGCAGGTGAACAACATCAAGCGCCTGACTGAGCGCAAGGTCACCGAGGAGCCGAAGGCGCCCGAGGTGCCGGCCGACGTGGCGCTGCTGACCGAGATCCGGGACCTGCTGAAGGGCAGGCCGGTGGCCTGACGCCCATCATGAACCGCTGACGCCGCCAATGCGCATCGATATCGACGAACAGGCTGAGGCAGCGCCCATCGCGTCGTCACAGCTTAGCTTGCTCAGGGGCAAGTGCCTGTCATGGATGTGATCCATGACAGCCTCTGGTCCTGCGACATCCCTGGATAGGCTTCGAGCGCGCTGCCGGCGGACAACCTGCCCGTTCAGTCCAGCTCGCGCGGCCGCACGAACGCCAGCAGCCTGCCCGTGCCGGCCTTCAGCTCGGCAAAGCGCCCCGCCGGCAGCTCGATCACCGCCAGCGCCGCGGTCGGGAACTTTCGGTCCAGCTCCCGGTCGACGCCGATGCCGACCAGGTCGAGCGCCAGCTCGTGGATGCCCGGGTCGTGGCCGACCAGGAGGATGCTGCCCCCGCCCGGCTGGGTCTGGAGCACGGACAGGAGCGTCCCGGCCGTGGCCTCGTAGATCTGCGGCACCGGCTCGATCCGCCGCTCCAGCCCCGCCCCCTCCAGGAACAGCCTAGCCGTCTCGGCCGCCCGGCGGGCCGTGGAGGCGATCACCCGGTCGGGCAGCCAACCCCGACGCACGGCATGGCGTCCCATCGCGGGTGCGGCCCGCAGGCCCCGCGGCGCCAGCCCGCGATCATGGTCGGCCAAGTCCGGCTCGTCCCAGCGTGATTTGGCATGGCGCAACAGCAGAACCGTCACCATGGTCGGTCAGACCTGTCCTTGCCGAGCCGGACTGCCATGTGTAGGCCCATTCTCTTGGGAGGAACGGCCTGGCGGGAAGAACGAGGCGCGATCACGGCTGGAGCCTTCTAGGTGGAGAGGTCGGTATGGACGAGAATGTTGCGACGGTCACGAGCGAGATCCCGCCGCTCGTCACCGACGAGGGGGCCAGCCCCTTCCGGGTCGGCCCGCAGGACCTCATCAACCGCGAGCTGTCCTGGCTGGCCTTCAACGAGCGGGTCCTGGCCGAGGCGTTCAACCCGCAGCATCCGCTCCTGGAGCGGCTGCGCTTTCTGTCCATCTCCGCCTCCAACCTCGACGAGTTCTACATGGTGCGCGTCGCCGGCCTGAAGGGGCTGGTGGCGGCCGGGGTGCGCTCGCCCTCCGACGACGGCCGCACGCCCGAGGAGCAGCTCGAAGCCATCCATGCGCGGGTCTCCTCGCTGATGGCTGACCAGCAGCGCGCCTGGCGCGAGCTGACCACCATGCTGCGCGCCGAGAATGTCGTGGTCTGCGACGTGGACGAGCTGACCGAGGTCGACCTCGCCTGGTTCGCGGAACGGCTGTTCCCCGAACTGTCCAGCGTGCTCACCCCGATCGCGATCGACCCGGCCCATCCCTTCCCGTTCGTGCCGAACCTGGGCCTCGGCATCGTGCTCCAGCTCGCCCGGCGTCGGGGCGAGAACCTGGTGAGCCTGCTGGTCCTGCCGAATCATCTGGACCGCTTCGTCCGCCTGCCGGGTGCCGCTGCCCGCTTCGTGCGGCTGGAACAGCTCGTGGTCCGCTATTTCGACAAGCTGTTCCCCGGCTTCGAGGTCCAGGCGTTCGGCCATTTCCGGGTGATCCGCGACAGCGACATCGAGCTGGAGGAGGAAGCGGAGGACTTGGTCCGGCAGTGGGAGACCGCCCTCAAGCGCCGCCGCCGCGGCTCGGTGATCCGGCTGACCATGGACACCACCATGCCGGACGAGCTGAAGCGCTTCCTGCTCGACCATCTGCACGTCTCATCCTCGGAGCTCCTGGAGCTGGAAGGCCTCTTGGGCCTGGATGCCGCCAAGCAGATCGTGAACTGCGGGCGCAACGACCTCCTGTTCCCGCCCTACACGCCGCGCTTCCCTGAGCGCATCCGCGACTATGGCGGCGACTGCTTCGCCGCGATCCGGGCCAAGGACCTGATCGTCCACCACCCCTACGAGAGCTTCGAGGTCGTCCTGCAGTTCCTGACCCAGGCCGCACTCGACCCGAACGTGGTGGCAATCAAGCAGACGCTGTATCGCACCAGCGAGGACAGCCCGATCGTCAAGGCGCTGATCGAGGCGGCCGAGAGCGGCAAGTCGGTGACCGCACTAGTCGAGCTCAAGGCCCGGTTCGACGAGGACCGCAACATCCGCCTGGCGCGGCGCCTGGAGCGGACCGGCGTCCAGGTCGTGTTCGGCTTCATCAACCTGAAGGTCCATGCCAAGGTCTCGATGGTGGTCCGCCGGGAAGGCGGCGAGTTCGCGACCTATGTCCATTTTGGCACCGGCAACTACCATCCGGTCACCGCCAAGATCTATACCGACTTCTCCTTCTTTACCTGCGACCCTGCACTTGGCCGCGACGCGGCACGCGCCTTCCACTTCATGACCGGCTATGTCGAGCCCACCGGCCTGGAGAAGATCGGCGTGGCCCCCTACTCGCTGCGCACCAAGCTGATGGAGAACATCGAGGCCGAGATCCAGCACGCCAAGGCCGGGCGCAAGGCCGCGATCTGGGCCAAGATGAACTCGCTGGTCGACAAGGGCATCATCGCCGCCCTGTACCGGGCGTCCAAGGCCGGCGTGCAGATCGACCTCGTCATCCGCGGCATTTGCTGTCTGCGCCCGGGCGTGCCGGGCCTGTCGGAGAACATCCGGGTCAAGAGCCTCGTCGGGCGCTTCCTGGAGCATGCGCGCGTCGTCTGCTTCGGCAACGGCCACGGCCTGCCGTCCAAGCAGGCCAAGGTGTTCATCAGCTCGGCCGACTGGATGGGCCGCAACCTCGACCGCCGGGTCGAGACGCTGGTGCCGATCGAGAACGACACGGTGCACCAGCAGGTCATGTCGCAGGTGATGGTCGCGAACCTGAAAGACACAGCGGGAAGCTGGCTGCTCGAGCCGGACGGCACATACACGCGGATCCAGCCAGAAGGTGAGCCGTTCTCTGCCCACAAGTACTTCATGACCAATCCCAGCCTGTCCGGCCGGGGCAGCGCCATGCGCAAGAAGGGAACCACCCGCGTGTCGATCGCCCGCACCGATTCATGAACGCCCTGGCCCCGGTACCCCATCTCCTGGCGGAGACCGGCCAGGGCGACGACCGTCCGGTCGCCGTGGTCGACATCGGCTCCAACTCCGTGCGCCTCGTGGTCTATGACCGGATCTCGCGCACGCCGGTGGTGCGCTTCAACGAGAAGGTGATGTGCGCGCTGGGCAAGGGGCTGGAACGCACCGGCCAGCTCAGCCCCGCCGGCGTGCAGAGCGCCATCCGCACGCTGGCCCGGTTCGGCCAGCTCGCCCGGGCGATGCGGGTCGCGGCGCTGGACGTATGCGCCACAGAGGCGTCGCGCTCGGCTAGCAACGGCCAGGAGTTCATCCGACAGGCGGAGGAGGCGGTGGGCGTGCCCATCACCATCCTCTCAGGGCAGGAGGAGGCCTACTTCACCGCACTGGGCGTGCGCGCCGGCTTCCATCGCCCGGAAGGCCTGGTGGTCGATCTGGGCGGCGGCAGCCTGGAGTTCGCGCGGATCCATGCCGGGCGCCCCGGCGAGAGCATCAGCCTGCCGCTCGGCACACTGCGCATCGGCGACCGCTTTGCCGGCGACATGGTGGCGGCGCGGCGCCACGTCGACGCTATGCTGCACGGCATTGCCACGTTCCTTGAGGATACGGTCGGCGAGGACCTGTTCATCGTGGGTGGCGGCTGGCGGGCGATCGCACGGGTGCGGCTTGCTATGCTGAGCGGGCCGCTGCGGGTCCTGCACGGCTTCGCCATGCCGCGCGCCGAGGCGCAGGCATTCGCCAAGGAGCTCAGCCGCTATGATGCCGCCGCCATGGCCGACCTGCCGGGGGTGCCCAAGCGCCGGGTCGAGACCTTCGCCCAGGCCCTGGTCCTGTTCGAGCGGGTGGTGCGCGCGACCAGGCCGCGTCAGGCGGTGTTCTCCGCGTTCGGCCTGCGCGAGGGCCGGCTGATCCGCCACCTAGCCGATGCCGAGATCGACCAGGACCCGCTTCTGGTCGAGGCGGAGCAGATCGGACGGACCTGGAACCGCGACCCGGAGATGGGTGCCGCCCTGATCCGCTGGACCGATGCCCTGTTCGCGCACGAGGAACTGCACGACCGGCGGCTGCGCCATGCCGCCTGCCACTTGGCCGACATCGGCTGGCGCGACCATCCCGACGCGCGGCCGCACATGATCCTGATGGGGCTGAGCCAGATGCCCCTCCTGGCACTGGACCATGCCGAGCGCGCCCGCCTGGCCTATGCGCTCTACATCCGCCAGGACGGCCCTCCTGGCGACCCGGCGCTGGGCTCGCTCCTGTCCCTGGTCAGCCCGAGCGAGCGCATCTGGGCGGAGCGGCTCGGCCGCGCCCTCACCCTGGGCTTCCGCCTGTCCGGTGCCGTCGCCGAGATCCTGAACCGCGCCTATGTCCGCCAGGACCGCAAGACCTTGATCCTGGGCCTGCCCGCTGACGGTTCCATGCCGTTCGGCGACGTGGTCGACCAGCGCCTGCGCGCGCTGGCCCGCGCGATGGGCGTGGCGAAGACGGAGGTGGTGGAGGGGGGAATGTGACGCGGCGGCCGTACCGCCGCGCCGCCGGTCAGCTCCGCCCGTACACGTCCTCCAGCCGCTCGATGTCGTTCTCGTCCAGGTTCTCGCCGATCTGAACCTCGATGATGACGAGGTCGACGTCGCCGATATTCTCCATGCGGTGCACGCAGCCGAGCGGCAGGTACACGGCTTGGCCGGTGACCAGCACCAGGCTGTCCTCGTCGCGGGTGACCCGGACCTTGCCCTGGCCGACCACCCAGTGCTCGGCACGATGCTTGTGCCGCTGCAGGGACAGTTTCGCGCCGGGCTTCACCGTGATGCGCTTCACCGCATGGGTCGCACCGGTGTCCAGCACCTCCCAGCGCCCCCAGGGCCGTTCGTCGCTCTCGCCCCGCTGGTAGCGAACCACTGCCATCCTGTTCCACCTTCTCAGACCGCCGCGACCACCGGCCGCCGCCATTGCTCCACGACACGCTCCTGCCGTTAGCACGGCGAATGGAGTGAGGAACCCGCCGCCGTCAACGCAGGCGGCGCTCGCCCCTCCTGCGTTGCATCGTCGCCACCGGCGATCCGTGCAGGAAGTCGTCGTCGCTTTCGCCGGACTGCGCTAAGACAGGCTCCATGAGCAAGATCGACCTGCCCGTTTCCAGGCATTCCGGATGAGCCACCAGGTTCTCGCCGCCGATCTCCGGGACCAGTTCGAGGGTGCGATGCACCGCGTCGCGTCGAGCGTTTCGGTGGTGACCACGGACGGCGATGCCGGACGGTTCGGCGTCACCGTCAGCGCCATGACCGCCGTGTCGTCCGCCCCGCCCATGCTCCTGGTCTGCGTCCCCAGAGACAACCCGCTGGCCAGCGCACTGCTCGCCAATGGCGCGTTCGCGGTCAACGTGCTGGCCGCAGACCAGGTCGAGATCGCCGCCTCCTTCTCCGGAAAGCCGCTCCAGGGCCGCCCCTACGAGTTCCGGGCAGGCCAGTGGCGTGAGATGCCGGCCACGGCGCCGGTCCTGGTGGGTGCCGCAGCCAGCTTCACCTGCACGCTCCTGGAAGCGCACGAGGGCGGGACCCACTCGATCTTCATCGGTGCGGTGGGCGATGCCGAGATCGGTGCCGGCGAGCCGCTGCTCTACGGCAACCGCCTGTACGGCCGGCACACCGTGTTCGAGCCGGGCCGGGTCCATCTCTGCGGCAACGCATGAGCACCGCCCTGCCCCGGCCACGCCGTGCCCGTGAACTGGGGCTGGCCCATTCCGGCACGCCCGGTCCGCTCAACCTCGTCACCGACGTGCCGGGCGCCGCAGTCGGCCTGACCACGCTGGTCCGGCCGGACGATGGCGTGCAGACCGGTGTCACCGCGCTGCTGCCGCGGCCTGCCGCCGAGCTGCTGACGCCCTGGTGGGCCGGCATCGCCGTCCTGAACGGCAATGGCGAGATGACCGGCTCCCACTGGATCCAGGATGCCGGCTGGAGCCAGGGGCCGATCCTCATCACCAACACGGCTGCGGTCGGCATCGCCCATCATGCCGTGGTCGGCTGGATGGTCGACCGCTTCGCCGACCGGGTCCAGGCCGAGCATCTCTGGCTGCTGCCGGTGGTGGCCGAGACCTATGACGGCGTGCTGAACGACATCTTCGGCCGCCACGTCACCGAGGCCCATGTCCGCGCCGCACTGGACAATGCGGGGTCCGGCCCGTTCCCGCTGGGCTCGGTGGGCGGCGGGACCGGCATGATCGCGTATGAGCTGAAGGGCGGCACCGGCTCCGCCTCCCGCATCCTCGACCTGCCGGGCGGCCCCTACACGCTGGGCGTGCTGGTCCAGGCCAATCACGGCCGGCTCGACCAGCTCCGTGTCGACGGCGTTCCGGTCGCTCCCCTGCTCGGCCTCTGCTCCTGGCGCAGCGAGGATCAGGGTTCGGTGATCGTGGTGGTCGTGACCGATGCCCCGCTCCTGCCCCACCAGCTCCAGCGCGTGGCCCGCCGCGCCGGGCTCGGCATCGGCCGCTCCGGCGCGGTCGGCGGCAACTCGTCCGGCGACCTGTTCCTGGCCCTGTCCACGGCCCTGCCAGCCCCCCTGCCGCCGCCCGAGCCCCCGCTGGTCCAGTCCCTGCGCTGCCTGACCGACCCGCTGCTCGACCCGATCTACCAGGCGGTGGTCGACGCCACCGAGGAAGCAGTCCTGGACGCCATGCTGCTTTCCGAGCCGACGCCGACCTTCCGGCCGAAGGGGCACACGGTGCCGGCATTGGATGGCGAGCGGCTGGTGGAGGCGCTGCGGGGGTGGCGCTGGCCAGTCGGACCCGCCGCCACGGGCTGACCTGCGGCGGCGGAGTCATTGCCGGTTCAGGCGGCCGCTACCACACCATGGCTTGCGCTTAATGGCACCGCTGCTCCTCTTCCTGGTTGGAGACCGGATCCCTGGGCGATGAGGCCCTCGTGACCGGAGCACGCGGATGGCAAAGGACAAGGTGCCGGGTGTAGGCCCATACGGCGGACCGGCCGGCGGCTGGGGCGCACTGCAGGCAGTGGCCAAGGCCATCAAGGGCCAGATGGCGGTAAGCTCCGAGGTCCGGGCGCTGCTGCGGGCCAACCAGCCCTCCGGCTTCGACTGCCCTGGCTGTGCCTGGCCCGACCCGAGGCACACCTCGTCCTTCGAGTTCTGCGAGAACGGCGCCAAGGCCGTATCCTGGGAGGCGACCGGGCGGCGGACGACGCCGGAGTTCTTCGCCCACCATTCCGTCGCGGACCTGTGGAACTTCTCCGACCATGTGCTGGAGGCGCAAGGCCGCCTCACCCATCCCATGGCCTACGATGCGGCCACGGACCATTTTCGCCCCATCGCCTGGGACGAGGCGTTCCAGCGGATCGGCAAAGCACTGCAGGCCCTGCCGGATCCCAACATGGCCGAGTTCTACACCTCCGGCCGGACCTCCAACGAGGCGGCCTTCCTGTACCAGCTGTTCGTGCGCGAGTTCGGGACCAACAACTTCCCAGACTGCTCGAACATGTGCCACGAAGCCACAAGCGTCGGGCTGCCGGAATCGATCGGTGTGGGCAAGGGCACCGTGACGCTGGAAGATTTCGACCATTGCGACGCGATCTTCTGCATCGGCCACAATCCCGGCACCAACCATCCCCGGATGCTGAGCACGTTGCGCAATGCGGCGAAGCGTGGGGTGCCGATCGTGGCGTTCAACCCGCTGCGCGAGCGCAGCCTGGAGCGGTTCGCCTCACCGCAGAGCCCGCTGGAGATGCTGACCTTCCGCTCCACGAAGATCTCGTCCTTCTATTACCAGCTCAAGGCCGGCGGCGACCTGGCCATGCTGAAGGGCATCATGAAGGCGCTGCTCGAAGCGGATGCCGAGGACCTGGCCCGTGGCGGGCCGGGCATGCTCGACCGGGCGTTCATCGCCGAGCACACCGTGGGCCTGGAGGCACTCGGCGCTGATCTTGCCGGCCTGTCCTGGGACGCCATTGAGGCCGCCTCCGGCCTGACAAGGGTGCAGCTGGGGGAAGCCGCCAGCATCTATGCCCGGGCAAAAAACACCATCATCTGCTACGGCATGGGGATCACCCAGCACCGCCACGGCACGCAGAACGTCCAGCAGATCGCCAATCTCCTGCTGCTGCGCGGCAATATCGGCCGTCAGGGGGCCGGCATCTGCCCGCTGCGCGGCCACTCCAACGTGCAGGGCGATCGGACGGTCGGGATCACTGAGATCCCGCCGGCGAGCCTCCTGGACAATATCGAGCGGGTCTTCGGCTTCGCCCCGCCGCGCAGACATGGCCACGGGGCAGTCGAGGCGGTCGAGGCCATGCGTGACGGGCGCGCCAGGGCGCTGGTCTGCATGGGCGGCAACCTGCCGCTGGCCATGGCGGACCCCGAGGCTGCCTTCGCAGGCATGCGCCGGCTGGACCTGGCCGTCCATGTCGCGACTAAGCTCAACCGGTCGCACCTGCTGGCGGCGAAGGAAACCTTCATCCTGCCCTGCCTCGGCCGCACCGAGATCGACATGCAGGAAAGCGGCATGCAGTCGGTCACCGTCGAGGATTCGATGTCGATGGTGCACGCCTCGCAGGGCACCCTCACGCCTGCATCCGAGCATCTGCGCTCCGAGCCGGCTATCGTCGCCGGCTTGGCCCTGGCGACCCTGCCGCAGACGAAGGTCGACTGGGCATGGCTCGTGGCCGACTATGCGCGGATCCGGGACAGGATCGAGGCGGTCTTCCCGGACTTCGCCGGCTACAATGAACGCATCCAGGCGCCGGGTGGCTTCCGGCTGCCGATCGCCGCCTCGCAGCGCCAATGGGGTACCCCCACCGGCAAGGCGACCTTCCTGGTCGCACCGGGACTCGGCGAGGCGCCCGACGACAGCGGCCAGGACGCCCTGATCCTCACTACGATCCGCAGCCACGACCAGTACAACACCACGATCTACGGCCTAAACGACCGCTACCGCGGCATTACCGGCCGCCGGGACGTGGTGTTCGTCAGCGCGCAGGACCTGGCGGCGCGCGGCCTTGGCCACGGCGACCTCGTGGATGTCGAGGCCACCAGGGGCAATGACCGAGACCAGCCGCGCATCCTGCGCGGCATGACTGCCATCGCCC
>NZ_WUJP01000149.1 GCF_009806515.1 Geminicoccus flavidas
ACGACATCGCGGCCGGCACCGTCGCTGCCTATTATCCCGAAGCCAACGGGCTGGTGGCGCTGGCCAACCATGACCAGCGCAGCGGGACGCCGTCCTACAAGTCGGTCCGTGTCCGCATCCGCGCGGCCAGTTGAGCCTGCCCGTGACCGCGCCGCCCCTGGCCTCCCCGCCCCGCCACGTCTAGGTTGCGCCCGCCGACTATAAGGGGGAGTGCTGGACATGGATGCTGCGACGGCGTTGCGGGCGAAGCTGAACGGCGGCGGCATGGCCTATGGGACCATGGCGTTCGAGTTCTTCACGCCGGGCCTGACCGCGCTCCTGCACGCCTCGGGCTGCGAGTTTGTGCTGCTCGACACCGAGCATAGCGGGGTCGGCGTCGAGACGATCAAGCAGCAGGTCGCCTTTGCCCGCGGGCTCGGCATCGCCGTCTGGGCCCGGCCCGCGGCCAAGTCCTACGCCCATGTCGCCACCCTGCTCGATGCCGGCGTGGACGGCATCATGGTGCCGATGCTGGAAACGGCGGAGGAGGCACGCGAGCTGGTCGAGTGGTCGCGCTACCGCCCGGAAGGCAAGCGTGGCTGCGCGTTCGGCTTCGCCCAGGAAGGCTACCGGGCCGTGGGTGCCCTGGAGGCGCAGAAGGCCGCCAACGAGCGGATCGCGCTGATCGGCCTGATCGAGACGAAGAAGGGTCTGGAGAATGCCGAGGCGATCCTGGCCACGCCGGGCATCGACATCGGCTGGATGGGCCATTTCGACATGTCGGACGATTTCGGCATGCCCGGCCGGTTCGAGGATCCGGTGATGATCCGCGCCTTCGAGGGTCTGGCCGCCGCGGCGAAGAACACCGGCAAGACCGCTGCCAGCGCCGATGCCGACATGACTTTCATGAAGGCCCAGGTCGAGCGCGGCTACCGTTGCCTGGGCTATGGCACCGATGTCGCGGTGCTGCGTTCTGCGATGAGCCGCGGCATCCAGGAGATGAAGGCCCTGCGTGGCTGAGCCCCGGAGGAAAGAGTGACCGTCGAGCCGAGCCTGCTGCTGCCGCCGGGCTACCGGGTGCTGGTCACGGCCGGGGCATCGGGCATCGGCCAGGCGATCACGCTCGCTCTGCTCAAGGCTGGGGCCCGCGTCCATATCTGCGACACCGACGAGACGGCGCTGCGCGCCCTGACCGACGCGCATCTGAACCTGTCGGGCAGCGTATGCGACGTGGCTGTGGATGCAGGGGTCGAGCAGCTCTTCGCCGACGTGGCGCGGGAGCTGGGCGGGCTCGACGCGCTGGTCAACAATGCCGGGATTGCCGGACCCACCGGGGCGATTGAGACCATCGACCCGGCCGAGTGGCGGCGCTGCCTGGAGGTCGACCTGACCGGCATGTTCCTGGTCACCCGCCTGGCGGTGCCGCTGCTCAAGCGCAACCTGGAAGGCTGCATCGTCAACATCAGCTCGACCGCCGGCCGGCTCGGCTACGCCTTCCGCACCCCCTATGCCGCGGCGAAATGGGGCGTGATCGGCCTGACCCAGTCGCTCGCCAAGGAGCTGGGTCCGGCCGGGATCCGGGTGAACGCGATCCTGCCCGGCATCGTCGAGGGGCCGCGCATGGCAGGCGTGATCGAGGCCCGCGCCCAGGAGATGGGCGTCGAGGCCGCCGAGATGGAGCGGCGCTATCTGGAGCGCGTGTCGCTGCGGCGGATGGTGAGCGGCGACGATGTCGCCGGCACCGTCCTGTTCCTGTGTTCGTCCCTGGGCCGCAACCTGTCCGGGCAGTCGCTCGGCGTGTGCGGCAATGTCGAGAGCTTGTGAGGATCTGGTGATGGCGGAGAAGGTGGCGATCGTCGGCTGCGGGCTGGTCGGTCGAGGCTGGGCGGTCGCGTTCGCGCGCGGCGGCTGGGACGTCGCGATGTGGGACCCCGTCGAAGGGGCTGCGGAAAAGAGCCTGGAGCTCGCCCGCACCATTGCCGACGACCTCCATGAAGCCGGCCTCCTCCAGGGCCAGCAGCCGGCCGAGGTCCTGGCCCGGATCCGCACGGCACCCGACCTCGCCACGGCGCTGGACGGTGCCGCCTGGATGCAGGAGAGCGCGCCTGAGAAGCTGGACGTGAAGCAGGAGCTGTGGCGCGAGCTGGACCGGCTGGCTCCCGCCACCGCCGTGCTCGGCAGCTCGACTTCTGCACTGGTCCCTTCCTCCTTCACCGAGGGCCTGCCGGGCAAGGAACGCTGCCTGGTCTCCCATCCCCTGAACCCGCCTCACTTGATCCCCTGTGTGGAGCTGGTGCCCGCGCCATGGACGGCGCCCGAGACCATGCGCCGCGCTGTCGAGGTCATGGCCGGCATCGGCCAGAAGCCGGTGGTGATGGGCCGCGAGATCGACGGATTCGTGGTCAACCGCCTGCAGGGCGCGCTGCTGGAGGAAGGCTTCCGCCTAGTCGCCGACGGCTTCGCCGGTCCGGAGGACGTGGATGCCGCGGTCAAGCACGGCCTGGCGCTGCGCTGGTCGTTCATGGGCCCGTTCGAGACCATCGACCTGAACGCGCCGGGCGGCATCGCCGACTACATCGCTCGCTTCCAGCACATGTATCGTGAGATGCATGTCGACCAGCAGCGGCGGGTCGACTGGGAGGCGCCGGAAGTGCTGCAGAAGGTGTTGGCCGATCGCCGTGCCCGCTTGCCGCTCGA
>NZ_WUJP01000150.1 GCF_009806515.1 Geminicoccus flavidas
CAAGCTCTCCGAGCGCTCGCGCTGGCGCGACCGGCGCCTGATGGCCCTGCTCCGCCAGAAGCAGGCCTCGTCCCAAGAGATCGGAGACTGAACCCATGGCGGCACCCCGCAAGGTCATCATCTCCTGCGCCATCACCGGCGCCATCCACACCCCGTCCATGTCGCCGCACCTGCCGGTGACGCCCGACCAGATCGCCGAGCAGGCGATCGCCGCGTCGAGGGCCGGGGCCGCGATCGTCCACCTCCATGCCCGTAACCCCGAGACCGGCCGGCCCGACCAGTCGGCCGAGGCGTTCGCGAAGTTCCTGCCCAAGGTCCATGCGCAAGCGGACGCGATCATCAACATCACCACGGGCGGCGCCCCGCACATGACCGTGCAGGAGCGCGTGGTGCCGGCGCGGACCTTCAAGCCGGAACTCGCCAGCCTGAACATGGGCTCGATGAACTTCGGCCTGTTCCCCATGCTCAAGCGCTACAAGCAGTTCGCGCATGAGTGGGAGCAGCAGCACCTGGAGAACAGCCGCGGCCTGATCTTCCGCAACACCTATGCGGACATCGCCTATATCCTGGAGGAGCTGGGCGATGCCGGGACACGGTTCGAGTTCGAGTGCTACGACACCGCGCATCTCTACAACCTGGCCCATTTCCTCGACGCCGGCCTGGTGAAGGGCCCGCTGTTCGTTCAGACCGTGTTCGGCATCCTGGGCGGCATCGGCAC
>NZ_WUJP01000151.1 GCF_009806515.1 Geminicoccus flavidas
CCATCCGGACGACGTCGCCCACATGAAGCGCACCGCCGACCGGCTGTTCGGCGACAGCTATGTCTGGTCGGTCCTGGGTGCGGGCCGCAACCAGATGAACATTGCCGCCACCGCCGCGGCCCAGGGTGGCCATGTCCGGATCGGCCTGGAGGACAATCTCTGGGATGGGCCTGGCCGACTGGCCGAGAGCAACGCCCAGCAGGTGACCCGGGCCCGGCAGATCGTGGAAGGCCTGGGCCTGGAGATTGCCACGCCGGACGAGGCACGCCAGATACTCGGTCTGAAGGGCAAGGCCCGGACGGCGATCACCTGAGCAACGGACGACCGTCATGCAATCGATCTCGATCTCCATGCTCACGATCTGCGGCATCGAGGAGCTGCCGTCGCACGACAAGCGGCTGGTGACCCACGTCCTCTCGATCCTGGATCCCGAGGCACCGGAGATCGCCGCGTTCGACCGTTATGACGCGCACGAGCGGACCACGCTGCGCTTCCACGACATCATCGAGCCCAGGCCCGGCCAGATCCTGCCCCAACCGGAGCATGTCCAGGACATCCTGCGCTTCGGCGCGGAGCTCTCGGAATCGCGCACCGGCCGCACCGAGGGCCATCTCCTGGTCCACTGCCACATGGGCGTGTCGCGCTCGACCGCGGCGATGCTGACGCTCATGGTCCAGGCCCGCCCCGACGAGGACGCGGACCACCTGTTCCAGCGCCTGCGCGAGATCCGCCCGCAGGCCTGGCCGAACTCGCGCATGGTCCGCTTCGCGGACGAGGCGCTGGACCGGGGCGGCCAGCTGACCGAGGCGCTGAGCCGGCACTACGCCCACCAGCTCCGGGTGCAGCCGCGCTTCAACGAATGGATGACCCAGCTCGGCCGGCAGCGCGAGCTGGAGATGGCGGCAAGCTGACGGGTACGGGCGGCCGGCGCAGGTGCGCCGGCCGCTTTCTTCTGCCTTAACCGAGCTCGGCGGCCACGCTGCGCACGCTGACCACCAGGTCATTGTAGTCGCCATCGGCCCGAGCCGAAGCGACGTTCAGGTCTTCGAAGCCGAGCGCCGTCCGCCCCTGGTAGAAGCCGCTCACCACCTGGACGCCACCGCCCGGATTGAGCTCGTTGCCGGCGGCATCCGGGCTGACGTCGACGCTGTGGAACACCTCGCCCAGCACGGCCTCAAGGCTCCCGTCCGGCTGCTCGAGCATGAGCTCCAGGTCGCCGCCGTCATGGATGGAGCCGGCTTCCTCGGTGCCGCCGCGCACGAAGCGCAGCTCGGCACCGCTCAGGTCGCCGTTCAGCGCCGCGCCGTCCGAGATCAGGAACAGGCCGAGATTTTCGCCCTCCTCCACCCGCACCGAAGCCTCGACACCCTCGGCACCGGCATCCGCGAACAGGACCTGCGCCCCGGTGATGGTGCCCTCGGCATCGTAGGTGTAGGCGCCCAACGCATTGTCGAGCTTGCCGACCTGCTCCAGGAGGCCAACCTCGACCGTGATCGGCCCACCTTCCGCGGACAGGTCGAACAGGTCCCCTTGGATGCCCAGCGCGTCCGCCGGCAGGAACGGCTGCTCCTCGGCGAGTTGCAGGAACGGATAGCCCTCGGTGATCCCGTCCACCACCGCTCGGCCGATGTCCGGGTTGTCGGTGAAGAAGCCGTCGACCCCGGCCTTGATGAACAGCCGGGCGAAGTCCGCCATGCTCTGCGGATTGCCCTCGGCATCGGCCGGGACGAAGACCGGCTCCGCGCGCAGCGTGTAGGGATGCACCTGCATGCCAGCGTCATGGGCGAACTGAACAAAGTCGGTGACCTCGCCGGTCAGCTTGCTCGTCGTCTCCACCACGCCGTCGCCGTCCGCATCGATCGGGGTCGTCAGCGCCTCGGTCGGCAGGATCAGGCTGGTGGTGGGTCCCACCCCCT
>NZ_WUJP01000152.1 GCF_009806515.1 Geminicoccus flavidas
CGGCATAGCTGGCGATCGACTTCAGGCCGTCCGCGGTCGCGAGGTCGCCATAGGTGGTGGCCCCGCTCATCTCGATCAGGAAGCCGTCATACACTGACGGATCGGCCGCGGAGTCGCCCGAGAGGAAGTTGTGGGCGATGTCGTAGACCTGCGAACCGGCACCGCTCATCAGTTGCACGAGCGGCAGGTCGAGGCCGGCCTTCGGCATGATCTCGTTCTGCAGCTCGATGAGGTTCGCCACCTCGAACGACTGGATGTAGATCTGCTCGGGGTTGGTGAAGCCGGTCTCGACGAAGGCGTCGACCACCTCCTGCCCGAGGCTGATCCCGATCTTCCCGCCGCCGTTCACCACGTCGAGCGAACCGTTCGCGTTGATGTCCTCGCCCGCGTCGAGCGTACCGTTGCCGTTCTTGTCCTCGTTCTGGTGCGTGCCTTCGAGGGCGAAATAGGTCGGGTGCTTGGTCTCGACATAGACGCCGATCGGCCGGCCGGTCTCCGTGCTGGCCTGCTGCGCCAGCTGGATCACCTCCTGGAGGGTCGGGATCTCGAACTGGTCGTCATACTCGGCACTGCCCGGCCGGATCTCGCCGATGCGCTCACGCGCACCCAGCTGCTTGATCTCGTCGAGCGTGAAGTCCTCGCTGAACCAGCCGCCGACCTGGCGGCCGTCGATCGTCTTGACCGTCAGTCGGTCGTAGAAGTCCGGCTGGCCGTCGCCGTTGCCGTCATACTCGGCGACGTTGTTGGTCGCCTCGGTGACCACCGGCTTGCCCTCGGCATCGAACGCGATCGAGCCGTCCGGGTTCAGCTGCACGCCGGCCAGCAGGTTCTCGTGGCGGGCGATCAGATGGCCGTCACTGGTGGCGACCACGTCGGGCTCGATGAACTCGGCGCCCATCTCGATCGCGGTCTGGTAGGATTCGAGCGTGTGCTCCGGCCGATAGCCGCTCGCCCCGCGATGGCCGACCACGATCGGGATCTGGCCGTCCAGCGTGCCGAACGGAAGATAGTCGGACTTCGCCTGCAATGGATCTCTCCCCATTCAGTGGACGGGCGGACGCCTAGCAGGCGGCCATGCGCCGGCCGTCACCGGCAGGTGACGGCATGACGACCGCTGGATGACGATCCATCCGGCGCCGCGGCATCAACGGCCGGGCAGGAGGAACTCGATCCCGTTCTGCCGGCCGAGTTCCAGGAGGCGCGGCACGTCCGGCAGGGCCTTGGTTTCGGGGAAGCTGGTCGTGCCGCTCGGCATCGGCTCGCCGGCCTGACTGAAGAAGCGGTCGTGGAGCCGGCCGGGCACGTTCAGGATCAGCATCCGTGCCGATGACGTGCCGATATTGGTGAAGGTGTGGACCTCGCCCACCGGGATCTGCACGAACGTGCCCGGTCCTGCCTCGAAGCTCCGCTCGCCGATCGTGAAGCGCATCCGCCCGTCCAGGACATAGAAGCTTTCGTCGTCCGCCGGGTGCCGGTTGAGCGGCGGGCCACCGCCCGGGCTCACCAGCGCCTCGACCAGGCTGTAGCCCGGCCCGCCCTCGCGGCTGCGGGTGAGGAAGCGGAGAATGATGCCGACCAGATGATAGGTGTCGGTCCCGTCTCCATGCATGTCCGGCCTCCCCGGGTCGCACGTCCTGCCAGACCCGAGGCAGCACCATACCATGATCTGGGCAAGTGTCCGAGCAGGACTTGCCGTTGCCTGAGCCCGATCCTTGCTTGGCCCCCTCAGATGATCGCGCGCCGCACCTTGGCAGTGACCCACTCGCTCACCAGCACGGTGGCCAGGATCATCAGCAGGATTACACTCACCTGCGGCCAGGCCAGGGTGTTGAGCGACCCCTCCAGCGCCAGGCCCAGCCCGCCGGCACCCACCAGGCCCAGCACGGTCGACTCGCGGATGTTGATGTCCCAGCGGAACACCGCGATTGTGGCGAGTGCCGGCAGGATCTGCGGCACGATCCCGTAGGCCATGACCTGGGCACCGGACGCACCGGTGGCGCGGATCGCCTCGACCTGGCGCTCGTCGATCTCCTCGATCGCCTCGTAGAGCAGCTTGCCGATGAAGCCGATCGCACGCAGCGCGATGGCGATGATGCCGGCCAGCACGCCCGGCCCCAGCACCGCCACCAGGAGCAGGCCCCAGATCAGCGCATTGATCGAGCGCGAGGCCACGATGATGAACAGGGCCACCGGCCGGACGAACAACACGCTGGGCGTGGTGTTGCGCGCGGCCAAAAATGCCAGCGGCACCGCCAGGACCAGCGCGATGATCGTGCCGAGTGTGGCGATGTTGATCGTGTCCCAGAGCGGCCACCACAGCCGGTTGGCATAGTCCCAGCGCGGCGGGACCATCCGGCCGAAGATGTCGGCGGCCTGGGTCGGCGCGTCCTGCACGAACATCCAGATCGTGTCCTGGGTCATCACCCGCCAGCAGAACACGGTGAGCGCCACCAGGGCGAACCAGCCGCACCAGCGCAGCAGGCTGTCCTTGCCGGTGCGCAGCCGCCAGTCCCTGGGCGTCCCGGAAGCGTCGGTGCGTACGGCCATTACTGGATCCTTTTGCGGATCATGCCGGAGCCGTACTCGCACAGCATCACGATGCCGATGATGATGAGCAGGATGGCGGCAGCGGAATCGAACTCGTAGCGGTCGAGGGCGGTGTTCAGCGTGGCGCCGATCCCGCCGGCACCCACGATGCCCACCACTGCCGACTCGCGGAAATTGATGTCGAACCGGTAGGCCGAGAGGCCGATCAGGCGCGGCATGACCTGGCTGGCGATGGCGTAGTCGATCACCTGCCACCAGCCGGCC
>NZ_WUJP01000153.1 GCF_009806515.1 Geminicoccus flavidas
CCGGTCGCCCGGACCGCTTCGACCTGGGACGGGTCGGCCTCCTCGATGTCGTCGGCCAACAGCTTGGCCAGGAAGCCGATCGTCGAGAGGGACAGGGTGAGGAAGCCCGCGAACGGTCCGAAGCCCACCATCGCCACGAAGAATATCGCGATGATGATCTCCTGGAACACCCGTGCCAGCGCGATGATCCCGCGGCAGATCCCGTAGAGCCACCAGGGTGCGAGGTTGCGCGCCGCCCCGAGCGCGATCGGCACCGACAGGAGGATGCCGGCCACCGTCGAGGTGACCGTCATGGTCAGGCTCTCGATCAGGCCTTGCCAGATATCGCCGGAGCGGCTGACGAAGTCCGGGGTCAGGAAGCCCGAGAACAGCCGTGCCGCCCGGCCCGCCCCCTCGCTCAGCCGCGCCCAGTTCACCTCGACCGAAGCCAAGGCCAGCAGGAGATAGACGACGGCACCCGCCAGCAGCGCCCATTTGAGCGCCCGGTTGCGGAAGAAGGGCGGCTTGCGCCAGATCCGGGGATAGGCGGTCGCCGCGACCGTGCTCATGACGCCTCGGCGGCGATCTCGTCGGCGCGCGGCATGGGTAGGTGCGGATGCACGTCCTCGTCCTCGTCGCGCGGTCCGGTCTTCGACCAGTCCTCCTCGCCATAGATCCGGGTCAGCACCTCGGGCGTGAGGCCGTTGGCCGGCCCGTCGAACACCACCTCGCCGGCGCGCAGCCCCACGATCCGCGGCAGGAACATCTGCGCCAGCGCCACGTCATGGATGTTGACGATCGCCGCCAGCCCCCGCTCCTGGCACAGTTCCAGGAGCAGGCGCATCACCTGGCGCGAGGTCTTGGGGTCGAGGCTGGCGGTGGGCTCGTCGATCAGCAGGAGCTCTGGGCTCTGTACCAGCGCCCGGGCGATGCCGACCCGCTGGCGCTGCCCGCCCGAGAGCGCATCCGCGCGCTTGTCGACATGGTCGATCAGACCCACCCGGTCCAGCGTCGCGAACGCGCGCTCGACATCCTCGGGTGGGAAGCGGCGGAAATAGCTGGCCCAGAAGCCGACATAGCCCAGCCGGCCGGACAGTACGTTCTCCATCACGGTCAGCCGCTCGACCAGGGCATATTCCTGGAAGATCATGCCTATCCGGCGCCGGGCGCGGCGCAGCGCCCCGCCCGACATGGCGGTGAGTTCCTCGTCACCCAGGAAGATCCGCCCGCCGCTGGGCTCGACCAGCCGGTTGACGCAGCGGATCAGCGTGGACTTGCCGGCCCCGGACGGGCCGATCAGGCCGATCACCTCGCCCTTGCCGACCGTCAGGTCGACGCCGCGCAAGGCGGCGTCCCCGGTGCGGTACTTCTTGACCAGCCGTTCGATCCGCAGCATCGCCCCTGCCTTCAGTTGCAGGCGTAGGAAACACCCATGGCCTGGTCGATGTCGCGCACGACCTTCCAGTTCTCCTGGTAGGTGATCGGCACAAACTTCTCCTGCGGCGGCTCGGAGGTCGAGAACTCCTTGAGCAGGTCGCTGCCTTCCCACTCGAAGCTGAAGAAGGCTTCCTTGACCTTCTCGGCCAGCTCCGGCTTCAGGTTGTAGACATAGCCGTAGCCGGTCGTGGGGAAGGTCTCGGAGGTGTAGATCACCTTCAGGGAATCGGCCGGGACCACCTCGCGGGCGAGCATCCGCTCCTTCACCGAATTGGCGATCGCGGCCGCCACATAGTCCTTGTTAGCCACCCCCAGGATCGAGTTGTCGTGCTTGCCGGAGAAGACCGGTTCGTAGTCGGTCCCGGCCTCCATGCCGAACTCCTCCTTCAGGAGGGCCGATGGCGCCTTGTAGCCGGAGTTCGAGGTCTCGGCGGTAAACGCCATCTTCTTGCCCTTGATGTCCTCGACCTTCTCCACGCCCGAGCCCGGATAGGTGATGATCTCCATCTCGTAGCCGAACTGGTCGTCCTTCGACGCCATCATCGCGAACGGCACGAAGCCCGCGCAGTTGACCGCCAGCGGGTTGGAGCCGGTGTTGAAGCCCGCCACATGAAGGCGGCCGGCACGCATCGCCTCGATCTGCGCGGCGTTGGACTGGACCGGGAAGAACTGCACCGACTTGCCGGTCACCTCCTCCATATGGTCGAGGAAGCCTTGCCAGACCTGGGCATAGACCGCGGGATCCTCCACCGGCGTATAGGCGAAGATCAGCGTGTCCGGGTCGATCTGCTCGGCCGGATCGGTCGGCGTGTCGGCGACCAGGTCGCCGTCGGCGTCCGTGTAGCGCGCATCGAGCGCTTGCGCCGTGCCGGCACCCAACGCCAAGAGAGCCAGCGCGGCCGCCCCGTGCAATGCTGCCATCTTCAGCCTGTCCAGCATCTTTTCCGTTCCCCTGACCGACATGGTCGGGCCGCTCTTGGCCACGTTCCTTGACATTCTCGTGACACAAGCCGACCGCTTCGGCCAGGGGAGATGCCGTCATGCTGCCGCTGCTGAAGGTCGGGGACCGCCACCACTTCACCTACCTCGTGCCGCCGGACAAGACCGTCCCGCACCTCTATCCGGAAAGCCCGGACTGGCAGGCGATGCCGCAAGTGTTCGCCACCGGCTTCATGGTCGGCCTGATCGAATGGGCCTGCCTGGACCACCTCAAGCCCTGCTTTGAGGCGGGCGAGGGCTCGCTCGGCGTGTTCATCGAGGCCAGCCACGAAGCCGCCACGCCGCCCGGCCTCACCGTCACGGTGGCGCTCGAGGTCGACAGGATCGAAGGCCGCCGGATCGGCTGGAAGGTGGAGTTGCATGACGGGGTCGACCGGATCGGCCAGGGGCGGCACGAGCGCATGGTGGTGCGCTGGGACCGTTTCCTGCCGAAGGTGGACGCGAAGAAGCCTTCCGCCTGAAGAAGCCGTCCTGGCTAGAGCCCCCAGACCAGGATGATCAGCGGCACGCCCACCAGCACGACCAGGAGCGAGAGCGGGGCGCCCAGCCGGGCGTAGTCGGCGAACCGGTAGCCACCCGGCCCCAGCACCAGCGTGTTGCATTGGTGGCCGATCGGGGTGAGGAAGTCGCAGCCGGCACCAATGGCGACCGCCATCAGGAAGGCGTCGGGACGGTGGCCTAGCTGGGTGGCGAAGCTGGCCGCGATCGGGCCCATCACCAGGACGGTGGCGGCGTTGTTGAGGAACGGGGTCACCGCCATGCCCGCCACCATGATCAGGGCCAGCGCACCCCAGGCCGGCAGCATCGCGGCTGCGGTGGACAGCCAGCCCGCGATCAGCTCGGTGCCGCCGGTGGCGTGAATCGAGGCGCTGACCGGGATCAGGGCGCCCAGCATCACCAGAATCGGCCACTCGATCGAGTCATAGGCCTCGCGCAGGGAAAGGGCACCGGTCAACACCATCGCACCTGCCGCAGTGAAGAAGGCGATCGCCACCGGGACCAGGCCGACGGCGGTGAGCCCCATGGCCAGGGCCAGGATCGCGATCGGAATAAGGCTGCTGCGCACGTTGCCCAGGCGCAGCTCGCGCTTGGCGAGCGGCAGGCAGCCCAGCTCCTTCAGCCGCTCGGGCAGCCGCGCCAGATTGCCCTTCAGAAGCAGCACGTCGCCGCCCTGCAGGGTAATGTCGCGCAGCCGCTCGGTGAAGCGCTGGCCGCTGCGGCTGACCGCCAGGAGATTGACCTCGTAGCTGTCGTAGAGCGCTAGCCTGCCGGCGGACTGCCCGGCCAGGAAGGAGCGTGGCCCCACCACCGCCTCGATGCTGCCGATCTCATCGTCGCTGTTGGTGCCCTCGGCGATCCGCCGCCGCCCCTCCAGCTCCAGCTCGGCCCGCTTGACCGCCCGCTCCAGCGCCTCCGGCTCGCCCTGAAGCAGCAGGAGGTCGCCTGCCTCCAGTTGCAGGTCCGGCAGAGGCGAGAGGCGACGGCCGGTACCGCGGATCAGGCCGGTCACCTTGACCTCGTGGTCGAAACGCTCGTTGAGGCTGCCCAGGCTGGCGCCAGCCACCGCCGATTCCGGCAGCACCTTGGCCTCGGTGATGTAGTCCTTGATGTCCAGCGCCTCGTTCATGGTCGCAGCACCGCGCCGCTCGGGCAGGAGGCGGTAGGCCAGCGCCAGGAAGCCGATGCCCAGCACCGACAGGCCGAGCGCCACGGGCGTGAAGTCGAACATGCGGAACGGCTCGCCGGTCATCTCCTCGCGCAGGCGGGAGACGATGATGTTGGGCGAGGTCCCGATCAGGGTCATGAGGCCGCCCAGCAGCGAGCCGAACGCCATCGGCATCAGGAATACCGAGGGCGAGACGTGGGAGCGCCTGGCCATCTGGAAGGCGACCGGCAGCATGATCGCCAGCGCCCCGATATTCTTCACGAAGGCGGACAGTATCGTCACGGTGCCGACCAGCAGGACCAGTTGCACCGGCACCGCCCGGACCCTGGGCGCCACCCGCTGCAGGATTGCCTCCATGATGCCGGTGCGGGCAACCGCGGCGCTTACCACCAGCGCGCTGCCGACGATGATGATGATCTCGTCGGCAAAGCCGGTGAACGCCTCCTCATAGGGGACGATGCCCACGGCCAGCGCCGCGACCAGGGCGACGATCGCCACCATGTCGTAGCGCAGACGTCCCCAGATGAAGAGCAGCATCATGCCGCCCACGACGAGGAAGGACAGGATCTGATCGGATGTCATGCAGAATTCCCGCCGGCAACGGCCAGCAGTGGTCAACGGTTGGGCACGCCCGACGTTGCGGAGCGATCGAGGATTTGCTGGCGCCTGGCGCGGTCAGGGCCGTGACAGGCTGATCGTCCAGTCGGGGCCGGAGCCGATGCCATGAGCTTCGGCGAAGCTGCCATAGTTGATGGCCAGTGCCATCTCGTCCACCGAGTTCAGGTAGAGCAGCGGCTGGCCTTCCGGCACGTCGCCGAACGTGTCGACATAGGGCATCACCATGTCCAGGACCTGGTCGCCCTGCCGGAAGATCCGCACCCGGACCGGCTCCTTCTTCGCGATGCCCAGCTTCTCGAAGGTGAGCCGGTCGATGTTGCTCCAGACATTGCCGTAGTTGACGTCGAGCATCGGGATCACGCCGCGTGC
>NZ_WUJP01000154.1 GCF_009806515.1 Geminicoccus flavidas
CGTCCCGTCCGCCAGTTCGGCGTGCTGGTAGGGGATCCGGACCACGTCGCCCGTCAGGGCGGGACCGAACGATTCGAACGTCGCCTGGCCGGCTGCCAGGCGCGCGGCGTTGTAGGAGAAGATGTCGCGCCCATGGAAGGTGTGGGAATGTTCCGATCCCGGCAGCCGGTTCTTCTCGGCATCGATGCTGCGCACCGCCTCGACCCCGATCTGCTCGGCGACCAGGGTGAGCGAGCCGTTGTCCGGCCCCACATAATAGTGGCCGGACTTCAGCTTCGCGACCACGGCCCCGCGCTCGGTCCCGACGCCTGGGTCGACCACCGAGACGAACACCGTTCCTTGTGGCCAGTAGGGCACCAGATGGGCCAGGTGGAAGGCGGCCGTCCAGATGTCGAAGGGCGGGATCTCGTGGGTGTTGTCGAACAGCTCGAGTTCCCGGTCGACCTGCTTGGCCACCCCCTTCATCTCGGCCACCGCACTGTCGCGCAGGCCGAAATCGGTCTGGTACACGATCATCCCGGCCGGCTCCGCGGCCCGCGCAATGCCGCAGGACCACAGACCGAGGAGGGCTAGGGCGAGCAGTCGGGCTTTCATGGCGTCCTCCATCGGCTCCGGATGTCGGTGCCTATCTGCCGGGCAAGTGGCTGACGCTGCAACAGCGGGCGTGCATCCGGTTCGCCGTCTCTTGCACTGGAGCACCCGGCTTCCGCTCGCGCTTCCGCCGATCCCACCCATCCTGCCGACGGCCACGACATTCTGACCGGCGGTCGGGCTCAGACACTCGTAGTTGAGCAGTTCTCTTACCGCTCTCTTGCCGCTCGCCTCACTCCTCCCACCCAAGATCGATGACATAGCTCGGGCTACCAATGCGAAGCCCGCAGCCTCGGCGGCGGATACGGCCCTGACTGCAAGCGAGCGGGAGGAAGGGACCCGACTGCGGCGTGAGTCCCCCTTCGCCTGTCGAAGGCGAAGGCATCACTCGTAATCGCTCACCAGTTGATAACAAGAGATCAATCAGACAGACTGAGCATCATTTATAGATTTGGACAGATCATGCATCACATGCTAGTATAGATATCTATCATGCAAGCAATGACAACCACACCATATTGTAATTAACATTTCCAAGATCTTAATTTTATTGTGCTAGTTGTCTATATATAAGAAAGTAACCGTGCATCTATTTGCAACATTTTTCCCATCTGACGTAACTTACTTGGTCTCAATATTCGTAAAGACGAGCATGACGATACTGATTTCAGGGAGGACGTATGATGATGAGAGTGACTCTGTTCACGAAATGCCTGATCCTCACCTCGGCCGCACTCACGCCCCCATTCTTGTCAGCAGACGCTGGTGCACTTGAACCTATCGAAGCATTGGGCAAGAACATCTTCTTCGACGAGAAGCTGTCCATACCTGCCAACAAGCAGGCCTGCGCTTCATGCCACGATCCGGCAAAAGGCTGGATCCTGCCAAACTCCACCATCAACGCCACCACAGTGGTGGCGCCAGGCGCAAAGCCCCATGCGGTAGGCAACATCAAGCCGCCCGCCAATGCCTATGCCAGCTTCAGCCCGCCGTTCCGATCCGGAAATTTCGGCCCGTTCACGCCACCCTGGGAAGGCGGCAACTTCTGGGATGGTCGTGCCGAAGGCTGCGGGGCGACAGCTGGCGCCAAATGCCCGACTGCGGCGCCACGAGGAGCAGTCAGCGCAACGATCAGGCCCTCGGACCTGCCCTCGTCCAAACAGGCCCAGTACGCAGAGTTTCTTGGTCCGATAGCCGATCAGGCCTTGAACCCCTTCCCGAATGACGTCGAACAGAACATCCGGGAGAAGAACGTTTGCCAGCGGGTCAAGACGGCAAAGTACAAGGATCTATACCGGCAAGCTTATGGCGGGGAGATAGACTGCAGCCCGAACCCGAAAGAGAACCCGGCCTACCGGACCAGCTTCAAGCGGCTTGCGGTAGCAATTGCCGCCTGGCAGGCATCAACCGACGTAAATTCATTTAGCTCCAAGCGCGACAGAGCGCTTGCGGATGATAAAGATCACAAGTTTCCTCTCGAGGATTTTACGGATCAGGAGAACCTGGGTCACGATTTATTTTATGGCATTACATCATCATTGAATCCCCAAGGAAAGAACGCCCTCTGCGCTGCATGTCACAACGGAGTGCCGCAGGGGCAGGCCGCTGATCCTAGAGGTGAGGCTCCGAAACAATTGTACACCGACAACCGTTACCACCATATCGGCGTGCCTTTTAATCGTCAGATCCCCGGGGTCGGCAAGGGGGTGAAAACGGGCCTGAGGACCCACGTCACGAACGTCCCGCCGGGAAACTTCAGGACGCCGACACTGCGCAACGTGGCCAAAGGACTGAATGGAGGCTTTGTAAAAGCCTACACTCACAATGGCTGGTTCAAGAGCCTGGAGAGCTTGGTTCACTTCTATAACACGCGTGATGTCTTACGGAGATGCGAAACCCTGGGCATAACCAACGCCACGGAAAAAGAAGCGCTGCAGAATAACTGCTGGCCTGCACCAGAGTTTCCCAACCCTGCTGTTGTTGTCGTTGGGAACCTCAGACTGACTGACTCGGAGGAGTCGGCAATTGTAGCTTATTTGAAAACGTTCGGGGATGCGCATACGCCGAGGCCCTGAGATTCCGTCAAGAAGTCGGCTGGGCGCCACGATGCGGTCCGCTGGGACTGATCGGCTGAAGAAAGCCCTAGCGAAGTCGCGGCCCGCCGCTTCGGCCTTCTTCGCATTATTGCCGGCGCGTTCGGCGGCCCGCAGCAACGGCAGCCAGCGCTCCGGCATGATCCGCCTGCCTGCTTCCCCGTCGCGCGGCCTGTGCGATGCCGCAGGACTACAGTCCGAGGAGAGCTGGAGTGAGCAGTCGGGCGCTCATGGCGTCCTTCACCGACCTCGGGTGTCCGCGCCTGTCTGCTGGGGCACGTGGCCTACGCTGCAACAGCATGATGGGCCGGCCGCCGTTCCCGCCCCTATTCCTTCAGGGCCGCCGCCTTCTCGGCACTCGCCCGCTTCGACAGGATTGGCTTGGAACCGGGCGCGCACTGGTTGCACCAGACGGCGCCGAACTGGGCGTTGCAGTCGTAGCTGGTGCCGTTGGAACAGGTCTCGGTGAAAGTCTGGAAGCAGACCGGCATGCCGCCTGCGTTCGAGCAGTAGTTATGGATGTTGGCCTGCGGGCAACCCGGATCGCGCACGGGATCGCCCACAGTCTGGCAGCCCTGGACATCCGGCGGCGGCGTGGACGAGCAGGCGAGGCTGACCGTCAGGTCCTGGGCCCCGTACCAGTTGGTGAAGGTCCCGTCGAACTTGTTGGGTGCCTCGGCAAACCAGTTGGCTGTGCCGGTGAAGCCGGTCTCCTTCCAGGTATAGCTGCCGACATAGCCCGCATAGGGATAGCTCCAGTAATAGGGGTGGTCGCCGGTGCAGTAATAGGCCCAGCCCTTGGTCTCGGCCCGGCCATAGGGCACGGGCGCCTGGGTCTGCACCTCGCAGTTGGGGATCGGATTGCCCGTCCCGTTGCTGGCGGTCAGGCAGACATCGAGTTCCTGGGCGCCGGCGAGTGCTGGCAGCAGCAGGAAGCCGCAGGCTGTCAGGCCCGCCCGGATGCGATCGAGCCTCATCGCCGGATCTCCTGGATCAGCCTCGATGGCGAGGCATGCGCCTGGCTCATGAACCCGCCCGTGCCGGCGAACGGCCTGGTCGAGCAGCCGACATACAGGCGGAAGGAGCCTGCCATGTTCCCATGATTGCGAACCAGCACGGTGAGGCTGCGCAGTTCTCCGCTGGCGGACGGAACGGCTGCGGCGGGCTGCGGTGCCACCGTGAGCTCCAGGTGCTCGTGCCGTTTGGCGTCCCAGCCGACCGCATGAGGATAGACGCTGGGGCAGGTGAGCGTGACTTCTCGGACTTCGCCCGCACCCACCCGTGTGAACCGGGAGTGGACGGTCCCGCACTGGTGCCCGGCCGCCCCCAGACATTCCTGCCGCTGATACTGGATAATACGCCCGCTGTCGAAGACCGGGTGCGCACTGGTGGACAGCGTCGGGGCGCACAGTATCGCCGGCAGCACGAGCCGGGCAAAGCTTCGTCGTGTCAGCATTTTCTGGAACTACCTTCCAACTGCGCCGCCTCTTTCATGCTTTCGGCACGTCCGCTTCGACCTGCAAAGGAGCAGCGGCTGGATGATCCGGGAATTCAGCGGAAATTCCTGGCATCTGGCTGCCCGGCCCCACGCCACCGACCACCGTCGGCACGACTAATGGGAAAACTCGCTTCGATGCGCTATCCTGTCCGGCCTTCGGCCAGGAAACGCACATGCGACACCGGATCGAAGCTGAACCAGGGTTTTGCACGAACGAACCCGAGAAACGACGGCCTCTTCCGGACGCGCGCCCGGGCCCGGACGGCGGGCCTGCGATTGCACGAGTAATGTACATTTGTTCCGCACCGCTCGCGTCGGCCGGCGGGGCGCGCTACAAGCGGGCGGGCAGGCGAACAGGAAGGGCCAGGAGCGTGGACGAGGATCTGGAAGCCCTGCGGCGGTTCTCCGCCGCGATCGGTGCGGACCCGACGGTGGTGCAGGCGGCCGGCGGCAACACCTCGGTCAAGATCGACGACACGCTCTGGGTGAAGGCCTCCGGCCTGCAGCTGAAAGACGCGCTGACCGAGGACGTGTTCGTGCCGCTGCGCCTCTCCGGCGTGCGCCGCCGGATTGAGGCGGGCGAGGACCAGCCGGCCAAGCCGGAGGTTCTGGAAGGCAGGCTCCGCCCGTCGATCGAGACCAGCCTGCACGCCCTCCTGCCGCACCGGTTCGTGAGCCATACCCACTCGGTGGCCGGGATCGCCTTCGCCGCGGCCAAGGACGGCAGGGAACGAATCGCCGCCCGGCTCGACGGGCTGGACTGGCACTGGATCCCCTACGTGATGCCGGGCGTGCCGCTCACCCGGGCGGTGGCCAAGGCCATGGCCGAGCGCCCGGCCGACGTGCTGGTCCTGAAGAACCACGGCCTCGTCTATGGCGCGGACAGTGCCGAGGCGCTGGAGGAGTTGCATCGCGAGCTGGAGGCACGGGTCGCCCTGCCGGTCGCCCCCTCGGACGAGCCCGACCTGCCGCAGCTCCAGCGGGTGCTGGCCGCCTCGGCCGGCTGGCGCCTGCCGGTCCACGCCAAGGTCCACGAGGTGGCGCTCGATCCGCGTCGGGTGGCGCTCGCCACGGGCGGGGTCGGCTGGCCAGACCACGCCATCTTTCTGGCCGACCGGATAGCCCGGCTGCCGGTCACCGCCGAGGCGATCCCAGAGGGCGAGACGGCGAAGCTCGCGCTGGTCGAGGGCGTAGGCGCCCTGGTCCGGGCCGATCTCGGGCCCGCGGGCGACGAGCTGGCCCTCTGCCTGGCCCTGGTCCTAGAGCGCTTCCCGATCGATGCCGAGATGATTTATCTGCCGCCCGAGGAGGTGGCCGCACTGATGGGCTGGGAGGCCGAGACCTACCGACAGAAGCTGGCGCGGGAGCGGGCCGCCGGCGGCTGATCTCACGCGCGGCTCGCAGGGAATTGCATGGGCTTGGCTTTCCCGCCAAAGCCCTGTTCCTATGATCCGGCGCCACGCCAGGACCATGGAGACCCGCATTGATCGGTACGGCCGAAGGCAAGACTGCGAAGACGGGGCGCGGCCGTGACCTGACCAGGAAAATCGCCGAGACCGGCCATGTCCTGGGCAAGGTCTGGGCGCTGGCCAAGCCCTACTTCCTCAAGTCCGAGGAGCGCGTTCTGGCGCTGGGCCTGCTGGGCGTGATCGTCGGCATGGGGTTCTTCCTCGTCTGGATGAGCAAGAACCTCAACAGCTGGAACCGTGACTTCTACACTGCCCTGCAGGAGAAGGACGCGGCCACGTTCTGGCGGCTGCTGCTGTCCTTCGACAGCCTGGAAGCCCTGTTCTTCTCCTGGGTCGGCCTAGTCGTCGTCTATCTGGTGATCGCGGTCTACCGCTTCTGGCTCACCCAGTTCCTGACCATCCGCTGGCGGCGCTGGCTGACCGATGTCTATTTCAGCGACTGGCTGCGCGATCGGACCTACTACCGGATGGAGTTGACCCATACCGGGACGGACAACCCGGAGCAGCGCATCGAGCAGGACGTGGCCTCCTTCACCCAGCGCACGCTCAGCCTGGGGCTCGGCCTGATCATGGAAGTGGCGACGCTGGTCACCTTCACGGTCGTGCTCTGGAACCTGTCCGGCTCTGTCACGCTGCCGGTGATGGGCGGTATCGAGGTGCCGGCCTACATGTTCTGGACAGCCATTCTCTATGCGGTGCTGGGCTCCTGGCTCACCTACCGGATCGGCCGCCCGCTGGTCCGGGTCAATTTCGAGCTGGAGCGCTACAACGCGGACTTCCGCTACCGCATGGTGCGCACCCGCGAGAACGCCGAGAGCATCGCCCTCTATAGCGGCGAGGCGCAGGAGCGCGGCCGGCTCCAGCAGGCGTTCGGCAGGATCTACGACACCTACTGGCAGTACATGACCTACTACAAGCGGCTGACCTGGCTGACCGTCTTCTACAGCCAGGTCGCCAGCATCTTCCCGGTGGTCATGCAGGCGCCACGCTACTTCTCGGGCCAGATCCCGTTCGGCGCGCTCACCCAGACCGCCGGCGCGTTCGCGCAGGTGCAGAGCAGCCTGTCCTGGTTCGTCGACAACTTCACGATCCTGGCGGACTGGAAGGCAGTGGTCGACCGGCTGACCACCTTCAGCGATGCGATGATCGAGGCGCGCCGGCAGCAGCACGAGGAATCCGGGATCGAGGTGGCGCCGCACCCGGGCAGGGAGCTGGCGATCCGGCAGGTGAACGTCCACCTGCCCAACGGCACGCCGCTTCTGCGCGACATCGACCTGACGATCGAGCCGGGCGACCGGCTGGTACTCCAGGGCCCGTCCGGCAGCGGCAAGACCACCCTGTTCCGGGTGCTGGCCGGGCTGTGGCCGTTCGGCTCCGGCAGCGTCCGCACCCCGGCGGACAGCCACGTGCTGTTCGTCCCGCAAAAGCCCTACATGCCGATCGGCACGCTGCGCGAGGCGCTGCTCTACCCTCGCACACCCGGCGCCGACGATGACGAGGCCCTGCGCGCGGCGCTGACCGCCTGCCGCCTGGGGCATCTGGTCACCCGGCTGGACGATGTCGCCAACTGGGCGATGAGCCTGTCGCCCGGCGAGCAGCAGCGCCTGGCATTCGCGCGCGCCCTCTTGCTCCGGCCGGACTGGCTGTTCCTCGATGAGGCCACCTCGGCGCTGGATGAGGCCACCGAGGAGGCCATGTACCGCATAGTGGTCGAGCGCCTGCCGGAGGCGACGATCGTGTCGATCGCGCACCGGCCCTCGGTCACGGGCTTCCATCGTGGCCGGCTGGTGATCGACAAGGAGGCCGGCACGGTCACCCGGCAGCCGCTCGAACCGACCCTGGGAGGATACGCATGAAGAAGTTCGTCAACGACGTCGACGACATCCTGAACGAGAGCCTGCGCGGCTTTGCCCTGGCCCATGCGGACCTGGTCGAGGTTGTGTTCGATCCGACCTTCGTGCGGCGCAAGAATGCGCCGCGGCCGGGCAAGGTGGCGCTGCTGTCGGGCGGCGGGTCCGGCCACGAGCCGCTCCATGCCGGCTTCGTTGGCCATGGCATGCTGGATGCCGCCTGCCCCGGCCACGTCTTCACCTCGCCTACGCCCGACCAGATGGTGGCCGCGGCAGCGGCTGTCGACGGCGGTGCCGGCTGGCTCTGGATCGTGAAGAACTACTCCGGCGACGTCATGAACTTCGAGATGGCCGCCGAGATGCTGGAGGGTGAGAGCGCCACCGTGCTGGTCGCCGACGACGTGGCGGTTGAGAACTCGAGCTTCACCGTCGGCCGGCGCGGCGTCGCCGGCACCATGATCGTCGAGCGGATCACCGGTGCCGCGGCCGAGACCGGCGCCGACCTCGCCGCGCTCAAGGCACTGGGCGATGATGTCGCGGCCCGCACTGCCTCGATGGGCGTGGCGTTCAGCTCCTGCATCGTGCCGGCTGCCGGCTCGCCGACCTTCACCCTCGGCGAGGACGAGATGGAGATGGGGGTCGGAATCCATGGCGAGCCGGGTCGCCGGCGGGAGAAGCTGGCCCGCGCCGACGCGATCGCCGAGGAGATGGTGACCGCGATCCTGCAGGACCTGGCGCCGAAGCCGGGCCAGCCCGTGCTGCTCCACGTCAACGGCTTCGGCGGCACGCCGTTGATGGAGCTCTACTTGATGTTCGAGCAGGCCAGCCGGCAGCTCGACGCCAAGGGGGTGAAGGTCGCGCGCTCCCTGGTCGGCAACTACACGACCTCGCTGGAAATGGCGGGCTGCTCGCTGACGGTCACCGCCCTCGATGACCGGCTGACCGGGCTATGGGATGCGCCGGTGCATACCCCCGCATTGCGCTGGGGGCGCTAGCCGCCGACGCGTCAGGGTGCCGTAGCCGGCGGCACCAGCGCGCCCCCCTGCGGGTCGATCTCGCAGGGGTACTCGCCCGACAGCATGACCGTCAGGATGGTGCCGGCGGTGATGCTCCCCAGCGAGTCCTTGGACCGGGCGCGCTTGCGCAGCTCGCCGATATGCTCCGCGAGCTTCGGCCCGAGCGTCACGGCACGCAGGTCCTCCTGCTCGGGCGGGCAGAAGAGCGGCATGCCCTGCTCCGCGAGCATCGAGTTCTGCAGGGACAAGGCATCCATGACGCCGGCGATGTAGAAAGCCGCGACGGACTTGTCCTGGTCCGGCCCGTTCAGCAGCGATTCGATATCCGCTGCGGTGACCGTGCTGTACTGCGCTGCCTGGGAAGGAAGGATCGGCGCCAGGGCCAAGGCGGCGACAACGCCGAGCATGAACTTCATCGACGAGCAACCCCGGGAGGTGGTGCGTTCACCTCGCGCATGAAGCGGGCGAACAGCGGCGGGTTCACCATCAAGGTGGTGGCCACATATTGCAACTGACCAGGCGTGCGGGCGAGCCCGCGCAGGTAGCGGATGTTGCGCCGACCCAGCGATTCGATCTCGGCGTCGAGGCTCCAGAGCGTGATCGGCTTCAGGGCGTCCAGCATGCCGAGCCCGATGCTCACGCGCATCCCGGCCATGCCCGCCGCGATCGCATCCACTTCGTAGGAAGTGTCGAACGCTTCTGCGGCATTCGCCCGATCACCCATCGCCTGCATGGCCACGGCGAGATAGAGCCAGGTGGCGCCGTTGAACGGTGAGCGGTCGAGCGACGCCTTCAGGAACTCGACCGACTGACGGTATCGATCAGCCTGCTCCGACGGTGCGGCACCCGGGAGGTCGACCAGACCGATCATGCCGCAGTAGCGCAGCGCATCCGCTGTCCTCGCCTGCTCTAGGCCAGTAGAGCATACGTCTTCGGCACGGCGCACTGCCTGTGGCGCAACGGAGTCGGAGGCAGCAAGCATGGCCACCGCCGAGGGTGCACCCACGCGCTCAATGGTCGCCACGAACTGACCGGCGGCGAAGTAGAGGCCCACCGCCAGCAACAGGCAGACGGCGGCGCGCCCCGCCCACGGAAAGAACCTCCCCACGGACGAAGCGCGCATCAGCCAACGATCCTGATCAGGTTCACGCACCGAAACCGGTGGTGGTCGGGCTGACCGTCTCAACCGGCGTGAGAGTCACGGGATTGATGATCGGATTGCCGTTCTGATCCTGGAAGGGCTCGCCGCCAGGCGAAGCCAAGCCGAGTCGGAACTCGCCATTGGCGATCACGTCCTCAGGCGAGAGCGAGCGATAGAACGCGATACGCGCCTTCGGCTCGAACAGCCCAGAGTCGCTGTTGAACTTCCAGTAGAGCTTGGCGTTGTAGTAACCCTCGCCGCGCAGCGTGACCGGCAGATCCGCGCTCCAACCGGCCGGCACCGGCCGCGTCGCCCGCGGCTCGAAGCCCTGCGGCCAAGCGCCATAAAGCTCGAACAGCGTGGCGCGCACCACGGTGACGTCGGTGGCCTCACCGAAGACCGTCATCACCTCGGTGCGCGGCACGACCTGTTCCTGGGCCGAAGCCGCGCCCGCAAATCCAACACCGGCCACAAGCGCAAGACCGGCGCATGCCGAAAGCAGTACCCGTCGCATGGACGTACCTCCTTTTCTCTCCTTCCGATGATACGGATTTCGTCCCTGTGAACAAGCGTGTATCAAGTTCGCTTTTGACGCACATTCTTTTGTTGTCCTGGGTGAATTTCAGCGCTCAAACCGGTGCGTGGCAAGAACACGGCAAGGAACCTCATGTCCGCGTGGCATCTGCGTGCAGCCCTGACAGTCTGGCTTTCCCTGCTGTTGGCTATCGCTCCCTGGCCCCTTGGGGGCGTCATTCCCCTGGCGGCCCTCACCTTCACGGTGCTGGGCCTGGCGACCGCGGCACTGGCGGTGCTGCTGCCAGCACTGCCCGAGCGGCGACCATTTACCGCACCGGTCCTGCTGGCCGGTCTCCTGGTCCTGGTCGTGATCGGCTGGTGCATCGTGCAGGTGCTGCCACAGATCGGCGCACCTTTCGCCCATCCCGGCTGGTCCTATGCCCCCAACGGCATGGGCGTCGGGTCCATCTCCATCGACCCTGACGCCGGCATATTCCAGCTCGTCCGCTTCACCGGCTATGCGGCGCTGTTCATCGCAGTACTGGTGGCGGCCACCGACCGCCGGCTCGCCGTCCTGCTCCATCACGTGATGATGGCGGTGATCACTCTCTATGCCGTCTATGGCCTGGTCGCGTGGGGCCTTGAGTTCGAGACCGTGGCCGGGTTCGGCCCGGTGGCCTATGTCGGCGACGTCACCTCGACCTTCGTCAACCGCAACTCCTGGGCGACCTTCGCCAATCTGGGCCTCGTCCTGATCCTCGCCCACATCATCCAGGATCTCGAGGAATCACCGGGCTCCAGCCTGCGCTCCTATCTGGTGGATACCTTCCAGAACGTCCGGCCGGCGCTGCTGATCAAGCTCGTCGCCTTCTTCGTCGTCGCCACCGCCTCGATCCTCAGCCACTCGCGCGGCGGCTTCCTGAGCGCCGCGCTGGCGCTGCCCATGATGGTGATCATCGCGCTGGTCGCCACCCGGCCGCGCGCCAGCATGATCGCCACCGCCGTGCTGGTCGTGGCGGCAGTGGGTGTGTGGATCGTCGCGGCAAGTGGCGAGGGCGTGCTGGCCCGGCTGGAGCAACTCGACATGGAATTTGACGACGGCAGTGCCGGCCGGCTCGCCGCCTGGGCCATCTCGTTCGGCTTGATCGGCGACCGCCCCTGGCTCGGCCATGGCCTGGGCTCGTTCCAGGCGGTGTTCCAGGCGCACAATGACGAGCGGTTCTTTCGAATCTACGACCTCGCGCACAATACCTATGTCGAGCATCTCCTGGAGATCGGCATCCCGGCCACCATCCTGCTCTACGGTGCCATGGCCATCCTGTTTGGCGTCTGCCTGCGTGGCCTGTTCCGCCGGCGGCGCGACCGGGTGTTCACGCTGGCGGCCGTGGGTGCGACCCTGCTGGTCGGGCTGCATGCCCTGGTCGACTTCTCGATCCAGATGCCGGCGATCGCGATGTTCTATGCAGCGATCCTTGCGATCGGCTGCGCCCAGGCAGCACCATCTGCACGCCGCAGGTCAAGCCGGGTCCGCCAAGCCGTGAGCGAGCGCCCGAGCGTGCGCGAAGAACTGGAAGCCGTCCCCTCCTGACCGAGCCCCGGCGGCTCCGTCGTTCCGGCGACGGAGCCGCCGATCCGGATAGCCAGGCAGCCAGCCTCAGTCGCAGGCGGGGGGCGGGAGCTGCTCCAGGTCGTCCAGCGTGCCATGCAGCACGAACTGGCCGTAATCCAGCGTGATGTCGTCGGTGACGCCATCCGCGCGCAGGCGGAAGCTCAGCTGGAACTCGGGCTCCTCGGAGTGGTTGGTGAGCTTGTGGTAGGCGAGATTCATGGTCCAGGCGGCGGGCCGTCCGGCCTCGCCCGGCCAGTTCCGGCCGATCACCGCGCTGACGTTGCTGAGGGCGTCCAGGCCGCTGCCATCGAATACCGGCACGGAAACGAAGCTCTCGCCCCGCTCCGCGGCTGCGATCAGCGCCTTGATGTGCCTGGTCGGGAACAGGGTTCCAGCGGGCAGGGCCACCGACTTGCCGGGCGGGACTGTGAACTCCGCGCGCCCGCCGCCGCCGCTCTCCGGCAGGGATGCCTCGCCCCTGAACTCCTCGGCCGGCTTGCCGTTGTCGAAGGAGCGCATGGAGAAATGCAGACGGTCGTCGGTGTCGGACTCCCAGGAGGAGAAGCGGACATCATAGGAGAAGG
The DNA here is from genome assembly GCF_009806515.1 of Geminicoccus flavidas. Lineage (GTDB taxonomy): Bacteria > Pseudomonadota > Alphaproteobacteria > Geminicoccales > Geminicoccaceae > Geminicoccus > Geminicoccus flavidus. The sequence goes on from NZ_WUJP01000154.1 coordinate 12,368, forward strand.
GCGGCCCCTCGGCCTGCCCTGCCTGGAAGGCCAGGCGCTGGCTGCTCGTCCAGCCGTCGCAGGCCTTCTTCCATTCCATGACCAGGCCGCCGCGGACGGAGGTCACGGCACCGTCCCCGCCCTCGGCCAGGCTCAGCCGGTAGGCGGCGCGATGCGAGGCGAGTTCCACCGCCTGCGCCGTCGCCGGCAGGCAAAGGAGCCCGAGGAACGCCCAGAACAGCCCGTTCCGTGTTGCCACCGCGCCTTCCTTCCTCACCAGAGCATCACGGCAGGGCATTCCGCCACGCCGATGCCGGACGCGTCAACGGGTCGGAACAGGCTGCTCGCCGCGATAGTCGTAGAAGCCGCGCTTAACCTTGCGGCCAAGCCAGCCGGCCTCGACATATTTCACGAGCAGCGGGCATGGCCGGTACTTGCTGTCGGCCAGCCCCTCGTAGAGGACCTGCATGACCGCTAGGCAGGTATCCAGGCCGATGAAGTCCGCGAGCTCCAGCGGGCCCATCGGGTGGTTGGCCCCGAGGCGCATCGCCGTGTCGATGCTCTCGACGTTCCCCACGCCCTCGTAGAGCGTGTAGACCGCCTCGTTGATCATCGGCAGGAGGATCCGGTTGACGATGAAGGCGGGGAAGTCCTCGGCCGTGACCGGAGCCTTGCCCAACCGCTCCGTCACCTCGCGGATCGCGAGATAGGTATCCTCCTCGGTCGCGATCCCGCGGATCACCTCGATCAGCTTCATGGCCGGCACCGGGTTCATGAAGTGCATGCCGATGAAGCGTTCCGGCCGGTCGGTCGCCGCCGCCAGCCGGGTGATCGGGATCGAGCTCGTGTTGGACGCGATGATCGCGTCCTTGCGCAGATGGACGAGCAGGTCCTTGAAGATCGCCTTCTTGACCTGCTCGTTCTCCGTGGCGGCCTCGACCACCAGCTCGCACTCGGCCAGATCCTCCAGCGCGCCGGATGCGGTGATGCGATCCATGGCGGCCGCCCTGCCCGCCTCGTCTAGCTGGCCCTTCCTGATCTGCCGGTCGAGGCCGACCGCGATCTTGCTCATCGCAGCGGCGAGCTGCTCGGGGTTGATGTCGACCAGCTTCACCCGGTAGCCGGCCAGTGCCGCCACCTGGGCGATGCCGCTGCCCATCTGACCGGCACCGATCACGCCGATCGTGGCGATCTCCGGGAGCGGAGGGAGCTGCGCGGGCTCGGTCATCGGCTGGAGGCTCCGGTTGCGTCGGAAGGTCAGGATGATTTGGCTCGCTTCAGTTCTTGGGTGAGCTCGGGGATGAGCTTGAACAGGTCGCCCACCAGGCCGTAGTCGGCGACCTGGAACATCGGCGCCTCCTCGTCCTTGTTGATCGCGACGATGACCTTGGAGTCCTTCATGCCGGCCAGATGCTGGATCGCACCGGAAATGCCGACGGCGACATACAGGTCGGGCGCCACGATCTTGCCGGTCTGCCCGACCTGGAAGTCGTTCGGCACGAAGCCGGCATCGACCGCGGCACGGCTGGCGCCGACCGCAGCGCCGAGCACGTCCGCCAGCTCGTCCAGGAGCTTGAAGTTCTCGCCCGAGCCCATGCCGCGCCCGCCGGAGACGACGATCCGCGCAGACGTGAGCTCCGGCCGCTCGCTCTGGCTGACCTCCTGGCCGACGAAGCTGGAAAGGTCGCTGGGTGCCGGCAGGTCGACCGGCTCGACGCTGGCCGAGCCGCCCTCGGCGGCCGCCGGCGCAAATGCGGTGGGGCGGATGGTCAGGACCCGCTTGGCGTCGGTGCTGGCCACGGTCGCGAGCGCGTTGCCCGCATAGATGAAGCGCTTGAACCGGTCCGGTCCCAGCACCTCGATCACATCGCTCACCTGGGCGATGTCGAGCAGCGCCGCGGCCCGCGGCATCACGTTCTTGCCGAAGCTCGTGGAGGCAGCGACCAGATGGTCATAGGCAGGCGCCAGCTGGACGAGCAGGGCTGCCGCGTCCTCGGCCGAGGGATGCGCCAGATGGGCCGCATCGGCGACCAGCACCTTGCGCACGCCCGCCACCTTGCCGGCGGCGGCGCCATCCACCCCTGAGCCCATGACGAGCAGGTCGACATCGCCGCCGAGCTGACTGGCAGCGGTGATCGCCGCCAGGGAAGCCTTGGCGACGGCGCCGCCGTCGAGTTCGGCCACGACCAGCACGCTCATCAGAGGACTCCCGCTTCCGTCTTCAGCTTCTGCACCAGCTCCTGCACCGAGCCGAC
>NZ_WUJP01000110.1 GCF_009806515.1 Geminicoccus flavidas
AGCCGGCTGCGGAAGGCCTCCTCGTCCCCCACCGCCTGCCGGAAGCGCGTCGCGGAGTTGATGCGGTAGCGGGCGAACGCGTCCACCACGAGCCGCTTCTGGTCGCCCAGGATCAGCTCGACCGACATGGCATCGAAGTCGAGCACCCGCTTGTCGAAATAGGTGACGTTGTCGACGAACGGCACCTTGAAGTGCAGGCCGGCCTCGCGGACCTCACGGACCGGCTCACCGAACCGGACCACCAGCGCCTGCTGCGCCTCGTTGACGGTGAACACGCTGGAATAGAGGCCGATCACCACGACCGCTGCCGCGGCCCCGACCGTCGCGACGACACGGTTGGTCATTGGGTGCCTCCGGTCGACGGTGAGGGTGACAGGATGGTCGATGAGCCGCTGCTGCCGGGCCCCTGGCGCGGCGTCGCGCTGCCGTCCCCTTGCCTCTGCAGCTCCGGGAGAGGCAGGTAGGGCACCACGCTCTGGCCGTTGCCCGGCTGGTCGATCACGACCTTCTCGGTCCCGTTCAGTACCGACTCCATCGTCTCGATATAAAGGCGCTGCCGCGTGACTTCCTGGGCGCCACGATACTCGGCCAGCACCGACAGGAACCGCTGCGCCTCACCCTGTGCCCTGGCCACCTGCTCCTGCTGGTAGGCCTGGCCTTCCTGGAGGATCCGCTCCGCCTCGCCTCGGGCGCGCGGGATGATGTCGTTGGCAAACGCCTCCGCCTCGTTCTGCGCGCGCTCGCGGTCGGCCATGGCGCGCTGCACGTCACGGAACGCGTCGATCACTTCCTGCGGCGGGTCGGCCTTCTGCAACTGGACCTCGTCGATGACGACGCCGGCGCCGTAATCGTTCATCAGGCTCTGGATGATCTCGCGGCCACGCTCCTCGATCTGCCTGCGGCCCTCGGTGGTGACCTCGGCGATGGGCGTCTGACCGACCAGCTCACGGATGGCGCTTTCCGAGGTGGCCTTCACCGTGTCGGCGGGATCGCGGATGTTGAACAGATAGAGGGCCGGGTCGCTGATCCGCCAGAATACCACGAAGTTGATGTCGACGATGTTCTCGTCGCCGGTCAGCATCAGCGCCTCTTCGGGCACCTCGCGCGCGTTCACCCGGCTGCCGGCCTGCGTTACGCCCGACGAACGGAAGCCCACCTCGACCCGGTTGACGCGGGTGACCTGCGGCTTGAGCACCGAGCCGATCGGCCAGGGCCAGTTGTAGTTCAGGCCGGAATCGGTCACTGCGTTGAGATGACCGAACACCAGCTCCACGCCCTTTTCTTCCGGCTGGACGAAATAGAAGCCGCTGAGCAGCCACGCACCGACCGCGAGGCCGGCAATCGTAGCGATCACCGGCGTGCTGGGCAGCCCGCCACCACCCCCGCCACCGCCGCCCGGGAAGAGTTGCCGGACCCGTTCCTGGCTCTTGCGGATCAGCTCTTCCAGGTCAGGCGGCTGCGAGCCGCCACCGCCTCCGCCGCCACCAGGGCGCGGCGCCCAGGGACCACCGCCGCCCTGTCCGCCGTTCCATCCGCCACCACCATTCGGGTTCCAGGGCATCAAGCCTCACCTAGCCAGGGGGACCAAGGTCCCTGTTCGTCATCTAAAACCTCCCCTCGCGAGATCGGACACCTGCCGTCCGCCCTCCAAGTCGGGCTGTCTGTCCGCTATATGACCACGACAACAGGCGGGTTCAACATGGCTGACTTGAGCAAGGAACAGGTTCTGCAGGCGCTGGCGGCGGTGACGCTGCCGGGCAGCGGCAAGAACCTGGCGGAATCGGGCATCATCGGCGGCATCGTCATCAAGGGCGCCAATGTCGGCTTCTCCATGGAGATCGACCCATCCCGGGCGGAAGCGATGGAGCCGGTGCGCCGGGCGGCCGAGGCCGCGGTACGCGCCCTGCCGGGCGTGACCTCGGCCACGGCGGTGCTGACCGCCGAGCGGCCGGCCGGTCCTGGCCGGGCCCAGGAACCGCCAGCCCGCGGCGCACGGCCGCAGGGCCAGCCCACGCCGCAGGGCGTGCCGGGCGTGCGCGGGATCATCGCGGTCGCGTCCGGCAAGGGCGGGGTCGGCAAGTCGACCACAGCGATCAACCTAGCGCTCGGCCTGGCCGCGATCGGGCAGCGGACCGGCATCCTCGATGCCGACATCTACGGCCCCTCGATCCCCCGCATGGTGGGCGCATCGGGTCGGCCGACCTCGCCGGATGGCAAGCGACTGGAGCCAGTGCGCGCCTGGGGCATCCCGACCATGTCGATGGGCTACCTGGTCGAGGAGGACACGCCGATGATCTGGCGTGGGCCCATGGTGCAGAGCGCCATCCAGCAGATGCTGAACGACGTGGCCTGGGGCGAGCTCGACGTGCTAGTGGTCGACCTGCCGCCTGGAACGGGCGACGCCCAGCTCACCATGGCGCAGAAGGTGCCGCTCACCGGTGCCGTGATCGTCAGCACGCCCCAGGACATCGCACTGCTGGACGCGCGCAAGGCGATCCAGATGTTCCGCAAGGTCGACGTGCCGATCCTCGGTATCGTCGAGAACATGAGCTACTATTGCTGCCCGAACTGCGGGCATCGCGCCGACATCTTCGCCCATGGCGGGGCCAGGCAGTGCGCGGAGGGTTATGGCGTGCCGTTCCTGGGCGAGGTGCCGCTCGACATCCGGATCCGCGAGACCTCGGACGGTGGTGCGCCTGTGGTGGCCTCCGATCCAGCCTCGCATCATGCCGAGGTGTACCGCAAGATCGCCGCCGAGGTCCGCCGGCAGATGGACGAGGTCACCGGCACGGCCAGGCCCTTCCCGCGCATCGTCTGGCAGTGACGGGTCCGGCAGTGATGCTGGACCATGTCTCGATCACGGTGAGCGATCCGGCGCGCTCGATCCCGTTCTACCAGGCAATCATGGCAGCGCTGGGCCATCCCTGTGTCTGGGCGGAAGCGGATGCGGCCGGCTTCGGCGAGCGTGCCGATGGCAGCCACCGGGCACGCAGCTACCTGACCGTGCGGGCGGGCTTCGCGGGAGCGCCCGACCGTCGGCACTGGGCGTTCAAGGCAGAGACCCGCGCGGCGGTGCGGGCCTGCCACGCCGCCGGCCTGGCCGCCGGCGGGCGCTGCGATGGCCCGCCCGGCCTGCGCCCGCATTATCATCCTGACTATTATGCCGCCTTCCTGCTGGATCCCGATGGCAATCGGGTGGAGGCGGTCTGCCACGTCGCGACCGGCACCTAAACGGCGTTCCCTTCAGTTCTGGAACATCTGCCACTAGGTTGCGACGGTCTGGCTCCACAGTGGCGCCGAGGTCGCATCTACCGCCCATGGCCGGCGACAGCGAGGACCATTGATGGCTGATCCGATCGTAGCCGATATCGAGACCATCGGCCGGCTGAGGGCGGTTCCGGCCATTCTCGAGATCGTCTCGGCGACCACGGGGCTGCGCTTTGCGGCCGTGGCCAGGGTGACCGACGACCGGTGGGTGACTTGCGCGGTCCTGGACAAGCTCGGCTTCGGCCTGGAGGTCGGCGGGGAGCTGGAGGTTTCCACGACGCTCTGCCACGAGATCCGCGGTGCCAAGGCGCCGATCGTCATCGATCATGCCAGCCAGGACCAGATCTACTGTGGCCATCCAACCCCGCGGCAGTACGGCTTCGAGAGCTACCTCTCAGTACCGATCATCCGCCGCAACGGCGAGGTGTTTGGAACCATCTGCGCGCTCGATCCCCAGCCGGCCAGGCTGCGCGACAGCAAGATCCTGGAAATGGTGCAGCTCTACGCCGAGCTGATCTCGGCCCAGCTCGAGCTGGAGGACCAGTCCAGCGCCAGCAGGCTGGCGCTGCACGACGCGCTGGCAACCGGGTCGCTGCGGGAGCAGTTCATCGGCGTGCTGGGCCACGACCTGCGCAACCCGCTGTTCTCGGTGATCTCCGGCCTCCGCCTGCTGGGCAGGCTGCCGCCGGGCCAGGATGCGCAGCCCATCCTGCGCCAGATGGAGCAGAGCTGCACCCGCATGTCCCGGCTGATCGAGGACATCCTGGACTTCGCCCGCGGCCGCCTGGGCGGCGGCTTCCAACTGACACTGCGGCCCGTGGACGATCTGGGCGCGGAACTGGGCCGGGTCGTGGCGGAGCTGGCGGCGAGTTTCCCGGAGCGGCGGATCGAGACGGACATCCGGTTCTGCCGGCCGGTGACCTGCGACCCCGACCGGGTCGGGCAGCTCCTCTCCAATCTCCTGGCCAACGCGCTGACCCACGGGCGGCCGGATGGGCCGGTCCAGGTGCGGGCGGGGACGGCGAATGGCGGCTGCGTGCTGGAGGTCACCAACCAGGGGCCGCCGATCGAGCCCGAGATCATGGCCCGGATGTTTCAGCCCTATACCCGTGCGATGCGTGGCGGGGGCGCGGCCGGTCTGGGCCTCGGCCTCTACATCGCCGACGAGATCGCCAAGACACATAGCGGCACGCTCTCAGTGCGATCCACCGAGGCGAACGGCACGGTGTTCACCTTCACCTGGCCAAGTGGCACCAGCCCGAGCGGCGTCTGAGCAGCCTTCGGCCGGAACGCGAAACGGCCACCGGAAGCATCCTCCGGTGGCCGTTCTTTTGCGGATGACGACGGGGCGGCTCCTGGAGCTCCCTTGCCGCCTCAGGGTGCCGTGTAGGCCTCGCTCCGGGCCCGGGCGATGGCGACCGCCTGCTCGAGCCTGGCACGCTCCGCCTCGCTCGCGGCATTGGCGGACTGGAGGTCCTCCTCCGCGTTGCGCAGCATCTGCATGGCGCGCTCCTGCGGCAGCTCGCCCAGGTCGTCGGCGTTCTCGGCCAGGACGATGATGCCGCCCGGATTCACCTCGGCGAAGCCGCTGGCGACGAAGATCCGCCGGGCCGGGCGGTCGTTCTCGTAGGTGGTGATCAGGCCCGGGCGCAGCAGCGCCATGACCGGCGCGTGCCCAGCCATGACACCGAAGTCGCCCTCGGAGCCGGGCACCACCACCATGTCGACGGCGTCGCTGACGAGCACCCGCTCGGGCGAGACCAGGTCGAACTGCAGCTTGTCGGCCAAGGCCGCTCCTCCCGCTTCCGGCTCAGGCCTCGGCCATCTTCTTGGCCTTCTCGAGGGCTTCCTCGATCGTGCCGACCATGTAGAACGCCGCCTCCGGGATGTGGTCGTACTCGCCGTCCACGATGCCCTTGAAGCCCTTCACCGTATCCTCGATCGCGACCAGCTTGCCGGGCGAGCCGGTGAAGACCTCGGCCACGAAGAACGGCTGGGACAGGAAGCGCTGGATCTTGCGCGCGCGCGCCACCACCAGCTTGTCCTCTTCCGACAGCTCGTCCATGCCCAGGATCGCGATGATGTCCTGCAGGCCCTTGTAGCGCTGGAGCGTCGACTGCACCGCACGGGCGACGTCGTAATGCTCCTGGCCGACCACGCCCGGCTCCAGGATCCGCGAGGTGGAGTCGAGTGGGTCCACGGCCGGATAGATGCCGAGCTCGGCGATCTGCCGCGAGAGCACCGTGGTGGCGTCCAGATGGGCGAAGGTCGTGGCCGGCGCCGGGTCGGTCAGGTCGTCGGCGGGCACGTACACGGCCTGCACCGAGGTGATCGAGCCCTTCTTGGTCGAGGTGATCCGCTCCTGCAGGGCACCCATGTCGGTGCCCAGCGTCGGCTGATAACCCACCGCCGAGGGGATGCGGCCCAGCAGCGCCGACACTTCCGAGCCCGCCTGGGTGAAGCGGAAGATGTTGTCGACGAAGAACAGCACGTCCTGGCCTTCCTGGTCGCGGAAATACTCCGCGACGGTCAGGCCCGACAGCGCCACGCGGGCACGCGCACCCGGCGGCTCGTTCATCTGCCCGTAGACCAGCGCCACCTTGGACTTGGTCTGGTCTTGGAGGTCGATGACGCCCGATTCCATCATCTCGTGGTAGAGGTCATTGCCCTCGCGGGTCCGCTCACCGACACCGGCGAAGACCGACACGCCGCCGTGCGCCTTCGCGATGTTGTTGATCAGCTCCATGATGAGCACGGTCTTGCCGACGCCGGCACCGCCGAACAGGCCGATCTTGCCGCCCTTCGGGTACGGGGTCAGCAGGTCGACGACCTTGATGCCGGTGACCAGCACCTCGGACTCGGTGGCCTGGTCCTGGAACAGGGGTGCCGGGGCGTGGATCGGTGCCGTCAGCGAGTTGTGCAGCGGGCCGCGCTCGTCCACGGGCTCGCCGATCACGTTCAGGATGCGGCCCAGCGTCTCGCGGCCGACTGGGACCGAGATTGGCGCCCCGGTGTTGATCACCTCGGAGCCGCGGAACAAGCCGTCGGTGGAGTCCATCGCGATGGTGCGGACGGTGTTCTCGCCCAGATGCTGCGCCACCTCGAGCACCAGGGTCTTGCCCTGGTTGTCGACGTGCAGCGCCGTCAGGATCTCGGGAAGGTTGCCCCCGTCGAACCGGCAGTCCACCACCGCGCCCAAGACCTGGGTGACCCGGCCGGTGGCGATGTTCTCTTTGGTCATGTCGCTCATGTGACTCTTTCCCTCACACCGCCTCGGCGCCGGAAATAATCTCGATTAGTTCCTTGGTGATCTGCGCCTGACGCGTCCGGTTGTAGGTCAGCGTCAGCCGCTTGATCATGTCGCCCGCGTTGCGGGTCGCACTGTCCATCGCCGCCATCCGGGCACCCTGCTCGGACGCCGCGTTCTCCACGAGCGCCCGGTAGACCTGGACGCCCAGGTTGCGCGGCAGGAGCTCGGTGAGGATCTGCTCCTCGTCCGGCTCGAACTCATAAGGAGCGGACTGCTCCTCCGCCTGGGCCTCTGTCCGCTGCACCTGCGGGATCTCGGCCGGAACGAGCTGGAGGAAGGTCAGCTCGTTGCGGATGGCGGAAACGAACCGGTTGAAGACGATCTCGCAGACATCGAACTCGCCAGCCTCGAACATCTCGAGGATACGCTCGGCGATGTCGTGCGCGTCCGCGAACTCCATCCGCTTCTTGCCGGCGACACCCTCGTAGGTGTGCAGGATCAGGTTGCCGTAGTCACGGCGCAGCGCATCGCGTCCCTTGCGGCCGACGCAGATGAGCCGGACGTCCTTGCCCTGGCCCTGCAGCTCCTGGATCCGCCGCCTGGCACCACGTGCGATCGAGCTGTTGAAGCCGCCGCACAGGCCGCGGTCGGCCGTGGCGACGATCAGGAGGTATTTCTGCTCCTCGCCGGTGCCGGCGAGCAGGCGCGGCGCCTCGGGCTGCCCCTGCACCCCCGCCGCCAGGTTGCCCAGCATCTGGGCCATCCGGGTGGCATAGGGCCGGGACGCCTCGGCCTGCTCCTGCGCGCGCTTGAGCTTGCTGGCGGCGACCAGCTTCATCGCGCTCGTGATCTTGCGCGTCTGCTTGACGCTCGAGATCCGGGCGCGTTGGTCCTTGAGGCTTGGCATGGTTCAGCGACCTTTGCGGATCAGGCGAAGGTCTTGCCGAACTCTTCGAGCAGAGCCTTGAGCTTGGCCTCGGTCTCGGGAGTAAGGTCCTTGGTGTCGCGGATCGAGACCAGGATGTCGTTGCCGCGGCCGCGCAGCAGGCCCAGCAGTTCCTGCTCGTAGCGACCGACGTCGGTTCCTGCTCGTAGCGACCGACGTCGGACACCTTGACCTTGTCGAGGTAGCCGTTGACGCCGGCATAGATGACCGCGACCTGCTCCTCGTTCACCATCGGCACGTACTGCGGCTGCTTGAGCAGCTCGGTCAGGCGCGCACCGCGGTTGAGCAAACGCTGGGTCGAGGCGTCCAGGTCGGAGGCGAACTGCGCGAACGCCGCCATCTCGCGATACTGGGCCAGCTCCAGCTTGATCTTGCCCGCGACCTTCTTCATCGCCTTGGTTTGGGCCGAGGAGCCCACGCGGCTCACCGACAGGCCGACGTTCACCGCCGGGCGGATGCCCTGGTAGAACAGGTCGGTCTCGAGGAAGATCTGGCCGTCCGTGATCGAGATCACGTTGGTCGGGATGTAGGCGGACACGTCGTTCGCCTGGGTCTCGACGATCGGCAGCGCGGTGAGCGAGCCGAGACCGCTGGCCTCGCCCAGCTTCGCTGCACGCTCGAGCAGGCGCGAATGGAGGTAGAACACGTC
>NZ_WUJP01000155.1 GCF_009806515.1 Geminicoccus flavidas
CTTGACCCCGGCCTTGCGGGCGGACGGCTCCTCGACCTGCACGTACTGGAGGCGCGGGGCGACATCGACGCCGAGATCGGCGGGCTTGACCACGTCGAGCGGCTTCTTCTTGGCCTTCATGATGTTGGGCAGGGAAGCGTAGCGCGGCTCGTTCAGCCGGAGGTCCACGGTCAACACAGCCGGCAGCTTCACCGCGATCGTCTGGATGCCCTCGTCGACCTCGCGCCCGGCCTCGGCCCGGCCGTCCGCCACTGTCAGCCGGCTGACGAAGGTTGCCTGCGGCCAGCCCAGCAGGGCCGCCAGCATCTGCCCGGTCTGGTTGCTGTCGTCGTCGATCGCCTGCTTGCCCATCAGGACGAGCTGGGGCTCCTCCTTCTTCACGACCGCCGCCAGGAGCTTGGCGACCGCGAGCGGCTGCAGCTCGTCCGTGCTCTCGATCAGGATGGCGCGGTCGGCACCCATGGCCAGCGCGGTGCGCAGGGTTTCCTGCGCCTTCGGCTCGCCGGCCGACACGGCGACGATCTCGGTCGCGACCCCGGCTTCCTTCAGGCGGATCGCCTGCTCGCAGGCGATCTCATCGAACGGGTTCATCGACATCTTTACGTTCGCGATGTCGACGCCGGACCGGTCCGCCTTGACCCTGATCTTGACGTTGTAATCGACCACCCGCTTGACGGGCACCAGGACCTTCATTGCGCCACCTGTTTCATCCGACGCGGCTTCAACAAGCGCTTCCCGCCGTCGGTAACCCGATTCGTATTGCAACGCACAAGGGCGATAAGACGCGCCTTGGTGCGTGTCAATCAGCGCAGCCGGTGCGCTGCGACCGACCGACGCCAGTGATGGCCGCCCCGCCGGGGCCGCTCTCCTAGCGATTGGCGCCCGGCACCCAGAGCACGTCGCCGGCACCATCGTCATTGGCCGCACGGGCCAGGACGAAGAGATGGTCGGACAGCCGGTTGAGGTAGCGGACCACCGCCGGGTTCACCGCCTCCTGCTCCGCCAGCGCCACCACCCCGCGCTCGGCGCGGCGGACGACGGTGCGGGCCAGATGCAGGCAAGCCGAGAGGGCGCTGCCGCCCGGCAGCACGAAGGACTGCAGCGGCTGCAGTGCCGCGTTCAGCCGGTCGATCTCCGCTTCCAGGCGGTCGACCTGGGCATCGCTCACCCGCAGGCGGGCAGCATCGCCATCGTCCGGTCGGCAGAGGTCGGCGCCGAGATCGAACAGGTCGTTCTGGATGCGCGCCAGCATTGCATCGTGATCGGCCTTGGCGTGCAGCCGGGCGAGCCCGATCGTCGCGTTGGCCTCGTCGACGTTGCCGTAGGCTTCGACCCTGAGCGCATGCTTGGCGACCCTGGTGCCATCGCCCAGGGACGTCCGTCCCTGGTCGCCGCCCCGCGTGTAGATGCTGGTGAGCTGGACCATCGCCGTACCTCGGGCCGCTAGCTGTAGGCGAGGAACAGGATCACCAGCACCGCCAGTGCCGCGAACTGCAGTCCCACCCGCCAGCGCATCAGCACGTTCGAGTACTTGCGGTTGAACTCGCCGCCGCGGAAGAACCCTACCAGT
>NZ_WUJP01000156.1 GCF_009806515.1 Geminicoccus flavidas
CCGACCACCAGCACCCCCGCCGTGGCGAGGACCAGGAACACCAGCAGGATTTCGAAGATGTACATGGCGCTGATATAGGCGCCTCGCCGGGCCTGTCCAGCCATGGCCGCACAAGGCGGTCACGGGCTTCGCTCCCGGCTGCGGCCTAGCCGGCGCTGGCCGCTTCGGCCCGGTCCGGCGCGTAGGCCACCAGCGGCCCTTGATGGATCGCGAACATCAGCGCGCCAGTACCATGCACCACCAGGAACAGGACGCGGCCCACCAGGATGAGCGCCACGCTCTCGGCAGCGGGCAGGCCGGCCACCGTGGCCAGCAGCAGCGCCATGATCCCCTCGTACACGCCGATGCCGTCGATGGTGATCGGCAGCCGGGTGATCGCGAGTGCCACCGCATAGGCGGCAGCCAGGTCGACGAAGCTCACCTCGATCCCGAGCGCCTGGGCGGTCAGCCAACCGAGCGCCAGGGAATAGGCACTCTCCAGCACGGTGAGACCGGCAAATGCCGCGACCACCTCGGGACGTCGCCCCTGCCGCTGCCAGGCGGCGCGAAAGCGCGCCAGGATCCGCCCCGCCAGACGATGCTCGCTCAAGGCCAGGCGCAGCCGTGCCGGGCCGAACCAGGACCAGGCCAGGCCGGTCGCGATGGCTGCCATGACCAGGCCCGCTGCCAGGATCATGCCGTGCATCTCCTGGGACAAGGGCGCCAGCCGGCCCAGCCAGACCATGCCGACCACCGCCATCGCCATGGTCACGAAGGCACCGACGATGCGCTCCACCATGATGGAGGCGGTCGCGTCGTTGGCATCCACCCCGCTGCGCCACAGCCACCCCACGCGCATGGCGTCGCCGCCGACCGTCGCCGGAAGGAACGAACCGGCCAGGGTCGCGGCGCTGTACAGCCAGGTCGCGGGCAGGAGGCCCATGCGCACGCCGTGGACCCGCAGGAGCAGGAGCCACTTGCCGGCCATCAGGAAGCGCTGTGCCGCGTAGAGCAGCAAGCACAGCAGAATCAGCGAGGGCGATGCGCGGTCCGCGACCTGGACCACCGCCTGCCAGTCCAGCCACCACGCAAGAACCAGGATGGCCAGAACGCTCAGGCCAACCTGGAAGATCTTGCTCCAACCCATTGTTTCCGCATTCCTCCTGTGGCTGGGGCGTCACCCTATCGATAGCGACCGCCTCTACCCAACCACGTAATTCAAGCTCGGGCGCTGTTAGATCCCGACTGTTGCACGGGCTGTCCACCCGGGAAGGATGAAAGATCCTTCAACTTAACTCTCGCGAGATCCCAGCGGTCTCCGAACGGTTTCAGCAGAACGCCGGTTCCAGGCGGGCTGGTCCGGCGGCCGCGGCAGCTACGCGATGACGATCTTCGAGCGCGCCATGTCGAAACCAGACGCGCGCGCTCAGGCAGGCCCGGCCTAGTCTGCTATCCGATGGGGCAGGCCGGATCCTGCCGCTGGAGGGCTCGACGATGGCCATGATCTCCACGCAGGACGGCATCCCGGAGCAGGACGGAGCCCTGACGCAGAATTACCGGCGGCGTGGCGGCAGGGATGCCCGCCGCGAGTTGCGCGCCCGGCCGCTCGCCGACGCGGCGCGCGTGGTCCGGGCGGGCCTCGAGGGCGGGCGCTATCGGCCTCTCGACGAGGCGGCGGTGCAGCGCGTGCACGAGGCGGCACTCACCGCGCTGGAAACGATCGGCTTCGGCCAGCCGCTGCCCTCGACTGTGGCCGCACTAACCGCGATCGGCGCCGAACATAGAGGCGGGCGCATCCATTTTCCGCGCGCCCTGGTCGAGGACGTCATCGCCCGTGCCGCCCGGGGCTTCCCACTCTGCGCGCGCGACCCGCGCCTGGACCTCGATCCGTCCGGCAGCCGCGTCCATTTCGGCACCGCCGGTGCCGCGGTGACCATGGTCGACGCCGTCACTGGACGGTATCGCGAATCGACCCTGCACGACCTCTACGACATCGCCCGCCTGGTCGACCGGCTGGACAACGTCCACTTCTACCAGCGCTCGGTGGTGCCGCGTGACCTGCCCGACCCGTTCGAGATGGATATCAACACCGCCTATGCCTGCCTGGCCGGCACCGCCAAGCATGTCGGCACCTCGTTCGTGAAGGGTGAGCACCTCGACGCGGCCCTGCCGATGTTCCATGCAATCGCCGGCTCGGAGGCCGCCTGGCGCGTGCGGCCGTTCGTTTCCCTGTCCTGCTGCTTCGTCGTGCCGCCGATGCGCTTTGCCGACGATGCCTGTACCGCGCTGGAAGCCGCCGTGCATGCCGGGATGCCGGTGCTGCTGCTGTCAGCCGGCCAGGCCGGCGCCACGGCACCCGCGGCCCTGGCAGGCGCCCTGGTCCAGGCGGTGGCCGAGTGCCTGGCCGGCCTCATCTACGTCAATGCGCTGAAGCCGGGAGCACCCGCGATCTTCGGTCCCTGGCCGTTCGTGTCGGACCTGCGCACCGGGGCGATGTCGGGCGGCTCGGGCGAGCAGGCCCTGCTCACCGCGGCCTGTGCCCAGATGGGGCGGTTCTACGACCTGCCGACCGGCAGTGCCGCCGGCATGAGCGACAGCAAGCTGCCGGATGCCCAGGCGGGCTACGAGAAGGGCTATACCGATGTGCTGGCAGGGCAGGCCGGCCTCAACCTGGTCTACGAGTCGGTCGGCATGCATGCCTCGCTGCTGGGCTCCTGCCTGGAAAGCTACGTGATCGACGACGACATGCTGGGTGCCGTGCTGCGCACGGTGAAGGGCATCGAGGTCACCGAGGAGAGCCTGTCGCTCGACACCATGCGTGAGGTCTGCCTGGAAGGCCCTGGCCATTATCTGGGCCATGCCCAGACGCTCGGGCTGATGCAGAAGGAATATGTCTACCCAGTCGTGGCCGATCGCGCCTCGCCGAAGGAATGGCAGGAGCAGGGCTCGATCGACATGGTGACCCGTGCCCGCGTCAGGGTGCGCGCCATCCTGGCCGAGCACTACCCGGCGCATATCGAACCGGCCGCCGACCGGGCGATCCGCGCTGCCCTGCCGATCCGGCTGGATCCTGATCAGATGCGGCCGGGCAGCGGCCGCTGGTGATCCGCATGGCAGTGCCCTGTCAGGGCCCGCTTCCGAGCGGGGCCCGCCACCGCTAGGCTGGGCGAACCGTTCACCATCCAGACCATGTACATGCCCGCCGACGAGCCTTCGTTCTGTAATCCTTCCTTCGGGCTTCGCCGCCCGGCCCGCCGGCGGGAGGGCTAGGCATGTTCCTCGAGTGGATGGCCGATCCGGCTGCCTGGGCCGGCCTCGCGACGCTGATCGTGCTCGAGATCGTGCTGGGCATCGACAATCTCGTGTTCATCGCGATCCTGGCGGACAAGCTGCCGCCCGAGCAGCGCGACCGCGCGCGCCTGATCGGCCTGTCGCTGGCGCTGGTGATGCGGCTGGTGCTGCTGGCGTCGATCTCCTGGATCGTCACCCTCACCTATCCGATCGTCACAGTGCTGGGCTCGGAGATCTCCTGGCGTGACGTGATCCTGATCCTCGGCGGCGCCTTCCTCCTGTTCAAGGGCACGATGGAGCTGCACGAGCGGCTGGAAGGCTCACACGGCGCCAAGGAGACCAGCGGGGCGCACGCGGTGTTCTGGCACGTCATCGCCCAGATCGTGGTGCTGGATGCCGTGTTCTCGCTGGATTCGGTGATCACCGCGGTCGGGATGGTGCGCGAGCTCTCGATCATGGTGATCGCGGTGGTGGTCGCCATCGCCGTGATGATGCTGGCGAGCAGGCCGCTCATGGCCTTCGTCAGCCGGCACCCGACCGTGGTGATCCTGTGCCTGGGCTTCTTGCTGATGATCGGCTTCAGCCTGATCGTCGAGGGCCTGGGCTTCCACATCCCCAAGGGCTACCTCTACGCTGCGATCGGCTTCTCCATCTTGATCGAGGCGGCCAACCAGATCGGCCGGCGCAACGTGCGCAAGCGGGTGACCACGGCCGACCTGCGGGACCGCACCTCCAAGGCGGTGCTGCGCATCCTGCGCGGCGGCAAGGCGGAGCCGGAGGCGTCGGAGGAGGTGGCAGCCCTCGTGTCGAGCGGAGCCGGCGAGACGGTGTTCTCGCCGGCGGAGAGCTCCATGATCGAGCGCGTGCTGATGCTCGGCGGGCGCACCGTCCGCTCGATCATGGTGCCGCGGGTTGATGCGGTCTGGCTGGACGCCGACGATCCGCCGCAGGCGATCCTGGACGAGATCCACCAGAGCGGCCGCTCGCGCTTCCCGGTCTGCCGGGGCGAAGTCGATGCCGTGCTGGGCATCGTCCATGCCAAGGATCTCCTGGAGCAGCAGCGCCAGTCCGGGCGGATCGACCTAATGGCCGCCCTGCGCGAGCCCCTCTACATCCCCGAGAACCTGCCGGTCCTGAAGGCCCTGGAGCGCTTCAAGACCTCGACCGTCCATCTCGCGATCGTCCTGGACGAGCACGGCTCGTTCGAGGGCCTGGTGACCCCCACCGACATCCTGGCGGCGATCGCCGGCGACCTGCCCGAGCTGGCGGCCGACACCCTGCCCGACGCGGTAAAAGCCGGCGAGCGGAGCTGGCTGCTCGACGGGCGGATGCCGATCGACGCGGTGGAGCGCACGCTGGGTGCCAGCGGCATGGTGAGCGACGACTACGCGACCCTGGCGGGCTTCGTGCTGGCGCAGCTCGGCCGGATTCCCAAGGCCGGCGAAGCGTTCGACTGGCAGGGCTGGCGGTTCCAGGTGGTGGAGCTGGAAGGCCACCGGATCGACAAGGTCCAGGCGGTGCCGACGGAGGTGGCGATCCTGTAGCCGGCCCGGACGCGCCGGTCCTGCTGTTTCGTAACTTAATGTGACGCCGCCGCCCGTCCGCTTGATCGACGCTGGCTGGGTCCCTAAGTGGGAGGTGAACGGGGTCCGGGCCCCTCTGACGGCCTGCTGACCGGCAGTCCGTGATGTCGGACCCCCGATTTCCCTGCCGGCCATTGGCGGCCGGCATCGATCTCGGGGTTGTTGTCGATGTGCCCGGAATCCCTCGTTGACGCAGACATGGCCGAGCAGCGCATGGACCGGAGGTCGACCCGACCTGCCGGCGCTCGGTCGTGGCCAAATCCCAGGAGGCGAGCGTGACTGAAGAAGATCGCAAGGCGATCAGTGATTTCTTTGAGCGGATGAAGAAGCTGGAGGCGGAGCGCGATCCGGAGGCGGAGCGCCAGATCGATCAGCTGATGCAGCAGAATCCGCAGACGAAGTACTACATCACCCAAATGGCGTTCTTCCTGGAGCACGCGCAGGCGGAGGCCCAGAACAAGATCCGCGAGCTGGAGTGGAAGCTGCAGAACCAGCAGGCTGCTGTGCAGAAGCCTGCTGGTGGCGGCGGCTTCCTTTCCAACATCTTCGGCGGCGGTGCCGGCGGTGGCGCCGGGCGCAACGTCATGCCGCCCCCCGCACCCGTTCACGCGCCGGGTTACCGGCCGGGCATGTTCCAGGGCGGCCAGGGCGGCGGCTTCCTCGCCGGCGCCATGCAGACGGCCATGGGCGTGGCCGGCGGCATGATCCTCGGCAACATGCTGATGTCGATGTTCGACCCGGGCGTCGCCGAGGCCGCTCCGGTGGACGAGGCGCCGGCCGAGGAGGAGCCGGACTACGCCGATGCCGGCTCCGAGGAAGAAGTCCCGCAGGTCGACGACATGGGCGGCGGGTTCGACGAGGAGTGGTGAGCGACGGGCGGGGCCGCTCTGGCCCCGCCCGGCCTTACGCTTGTGCCGCCTTGGCCGCCAGGACGTCGTTGGCGGCCTTGGCGGCGACCGCGTCGGCACCTTCGTGCGCATTCGTGCCGGCGACCCGCACGGTCGGCACCGCGATCTGGATGCCGTTCTCGGCAAATGCCCGCTTAACCATCGCATAGGCCTTGCGGCGGATGGTGAACTGCTTGCCGGGATAGGTCATCATCTTCAGCGTGATCTGCATGGCGAAGTCGCCGAAGCTGCTCACGCCCTGCATCTTGAGCGGCTGGATGAAGCCCGGCCCCAGCTCCTCGTCGGCCAGCAGGTCCTTGCCGATCTGCTTGATGATCTTCTTGGCCTTGTCCAGGTCGGTGTCATAGGTGACGTTGATCGTCAGCTTGTCGATCACCCAGTCGCGGCTCATGTTCTGGATGGCGCCCAGCTCGCCGAACGGGACGGTATAGAGTGAGCCGCGCTGGTGGCGCAGCTTGACCGAGCGCAGCGAAAAACTCTCCACCGTGCCCTTGTAGCTGCCGCTCACGATGTACTCGCCGATGCGGAAGGCGTCGTCGAGCAGGTAAAAGATCCCGCTAATCACATCCTTGACCAGCGTCTGCGCGCCAAAGCCGATCGCCACGCCGACCACGCCGGCCCCGGCGATGAGCGGACCAACCTCCACGCCCAGGCTCGAGAGCGCCATCAGCACCGCCATGGTGATCAGCACCACGAACAGCACGTTGCGCAGGATCGGCAGGAGGGTGCGGACCCGCTGGCGGCGGCGGATGACCTCGGTCGGGTCGGTTTCGCTGCCGCCCGTGGCCGTCACCAGGTGATGATCGATCGCGGTCTTGGCGAGCTGCCACAGGAGGTCGGCCACCAGCAGGATCGCCAGCGCGCGCAGGAGGTTGCGCAGGAACACGCCCAGCAGGTCGTCGCTCGTGCGCATCATGTTCATGTCGACGCCAAAGCCGCTGATGATGATCCAGGCGCCGATCGCGAAGAACATCAGGCGCAGCCCGCGCTCGATCACCACGGTCCAGGCCGAGGGCGGCTGCTGGGCCGCCGGCTGGTCGCCCAGCAGGCCGTCGCCGTCCAGATCGCCCGGCCGCAGCAGGTGCAGCACCGCGCGATGCGAGATCCGGATGGCCAGCGGCAGCAGCAGGGCCACGATCATCACGTCGAACAGCGGCACGACGTTCAGCACGCGGCCGACCAGCCAGGCGAAGGCGATATAGGCGATCATCGCGGCCCTGAGGGCTGCCGCCGGCCGGGGCGCCCCCGGCTGCCGCGGCGGCTGCCGCCAGATCGCCTCGCCCAGGATGACGAGGGCACCCAGCCCGAGCATGTAGCCCAGGAGCCGCATCGACACCTCGGTGACCCCCACCGCGGCCACCAGGTCGAGCACGACCCAGGCGAACGCCAGGTAGCCGAAGAAGACCGCCAGCCGCCAGGTCCAGAACCAGGCGGCCTCCGTGGTGGTCGGCACGATCCGGAGCTTCTCGTTGCCGGGCGAAAGGAGGAACCGCGCGATCACCAGGGTGAAGCGGACCGCCAGGATCACCGCAAGCGCGCCCAGGAGCAGGGAGCGCAGGAAGGCCGGCCAGGGGAACAGGAGGCAGGCGCCGAGGCTGCCAACGGCGAACGCGCCGATCCAGCATAGGCCGAACAGGAAGCGGATGCCGATGATCCGCAGCCGCTGCCTGAGCGTGTCGATGGGTGCGGTGGCGATGTGGCGGCGCACGGACCGGCTCGAGCGCCAGAACACCCACTCCGTGCCCAGCCCCAGCGCCACGAAGCCCAGCACCAGGAGCAGGGCCCCTAGCGGCCCCACCTCGGCGATCTCCTGCGCGAGACGGTCGCCGGCCGTGGCGAGGTCGGCCGGCAGGCGGGGCAGGCCGGCCAGCAGGACGTCCAGCCGTGCCTCGAGCTCATGAAAGGCGCCGGTCAGCGCGCTGCCGCCAATATTCGTGGCCGGAACCGGTGCGGCGGGTGCCGCTGCCAGCTCTCCCGCCCGCTCCCGCAGCCAGGCCTGCACGTCGGGGTCGGCCAGGAGCGTGGTGAATTCCTCCACCTTGTGCTGCGGGTCGCTCGCCGGAGCCGGCTGTGCCTTGGCCGGCAGGGCGGCGAGCAGGAGGGACAGGAGCAGGAGAAAGGCGGGCATCGTCGGTGCGCCAGCAGGCAATTCACACCGGCCTGCGCTCGCACGGCCGGCGCGGCCGGGCAAGCATCGCCATCCGATGGCCGGCAACAGGCTTCGACATTTCGCGCAATGTTCTCGTTTTGCGCTTGATGATCTCGGAACGTTACGTGAACATATGCCACCTGCCCGGGTCAACCGGGTACCAGTGTCGGGTGTGAAGGAGACGCTGCCAATGATCGCTACCGTGCCAAGCTGGCCCGCCCGCCCGCTTTCGTCCCGGATCGGCCGCTGGAAGGGCCGGGCCCGGCTGGGCACCGACCTGCTCAGCCGGCTGCTGGAAGTCGCAGGCCTGGTGGCCTTCGTCGCCGTACTCGGCACCATGCCGGTAATCCTGGCCGCCTTCTCCGGCTGACGCCTCAGCCGTCGCGGAGCTCGCGGACGAACCGGAGCTGCCCGTCCGGCATCCGCCCGGCTTCCCGCCAGCCGACGGCACGATAGAAGCCCGGTGCGCGCAGGCCGGGCTCGGCACCGGTGCACAGCCAGGCCTCCGCCACCCCGCGATCCGCCAAGCACCGTTCGGCCTCGCGCAGCAGGGCGCGGCCAATGCCCCGGCCCTCATACGTCGGCAGGACGAACAGGGCGAACACGTCGCCCTCCGCCGGCCGCACCATCGAGAATCCGGCCTCCTGCCCACCCCACAGCGCCAGCCAGCCAGCGGCCTCGCCACGGCTCAAGGCCGCCGCGACGCTTGGCGGCGTGATGCCCAGGGCGGCCAGTTCCGCCATGGTCATCGCGTTCTCCACCACTGCGGTGCGGATGCGGAACAGGGCCGGCACGTCGGCAATACCGGCCGGCCAGATCAGGAACCCGC
>NZ_WUJP01000157.1 GCF_009806515.1 Geminicoccus flavidas
TCTGCAGTCTTGCCATCGCCACTACCGCCAGGCGGCCGGCGGCCGGTTCGGGATGTTCAGGGGTGCTGCACCTTCGCGCGTCCGGCCATAGTTCGGCGGCGGTGCCGGCCACACTGGTGCTGTCGGCGGCGGCTCGCGGGTCGCGGCGGGTGGCAGCGGCGGATTCTCGTCTGGCCGCAGCCTGGTGCCCGGGTCCGGCACGGGCGGCGGGGTCATCACGTCCACGGGCTTGGGGGAGGTCGGGATCACCGTGCCGGGCGACGGCAGGTCCGGATCGCGCGCGACCGGGCCACCGGCCTCCGCCAGCGGCCGGACCGGCGGCGGATCATCGACGAAGTCCGGGGCGCAGCCCACCAGCAACAGGATCGAGGCGGCCAAGCCGGTCGATAACTGGATCTTCCTCACCCGTTCGCCCTTTGTCAGCGCCATGCCGCTCTGAAGATGGTGCCGGCGCTCGGATCGCGCCATGGATGGGTCGCGACAGACGGGAGGGACGGGATGCGCAGCCAGGCTCGGGTCGTGGTGATCGGTGGGGGGATCGCCGGGGTGAGCACGCTGTGGCATCTGGCCCAGGCGGGCTGGCAGGACCTCCTGCTCCTGGAGAAGGCGGAGCTCACTTCCGGCTCGACCTGGCACGCCGCCGGCAACACCCCGACCTTCTCCGGCTCCTGGCCGGTGATGCGCATGCAGGCCTTCAGCCTGGAAATGTACCGCCGCCTCGCCGCCGATCCCGCCCATGGGGTGACCTACCATGTAACCGGCTCCCTGCGGCTGGCCCAATCGCAGGACCGGCTCAACGAGTTCCGGCACGTCACTGGCATGGCGCGTGCTCAGGGGCTGGAGTTCCAGGTGCTGTCGCCCGCCGAGGCAAAGGAGCGCTATCCGTTCCTCGAGCTGCACGGGCTCACGGGCGCGCTGCTCGATCCCCTGGATGGCGACATCGACCCCTCGATGGTGACCCAGGCGCTCGCGGCCGAAGCGCGCGCGGCCGGCGCCGAGATCAGGCGCAACTGCCCGGTCACCGCGATCACCCGGGGCAACAACGGGTACTGGCAGCTCAGCACTCCCGAGGGCGTGGTCGAGGCCGAGCATGTGGTGAATGCCACCGGCTACCGCGCGGCCGAGCTGGGCGCCATGGTCGGGCTGGACCTGCCGGTGGTCACCATGGAGCACCAATATCTGGTGACCGAGGCGATCCCCGAGCTGGAGGAGCGGCCGGGCCTCCTGCCGCTGCTGCGCGACCCGGACGACAGCTATTACCTGCGCCAGGAGCGCAAGGGCCTGCTGCTCGGCCCCTACGAGAAGGAGAATGCGAAGGCGGCTTGGCTGGACGGGCTGCCCGAGGATTTTGCCAACCAGCTCTGGAACGACGACCTGGAGCGGCTGGAGAAATATATCGAGCTGGCCTGTGCGCGCGTGCCGATCCTGGGCAGCGTCGGCGTGCGCCGAGTGGTCAGCGGGCCGATCCCGTACACGCCGGACGGGCTGCCGCTGCTGGGCCCGGCCCATGGGCTCACCAATTTCTGGCACTGCGCCGCGTTCAGCTTCGGCATCTGCCAAGGCGGCGGGGCCGGCAAGATCGTCGCCGACTGGATCACGCAGGGCGAGCCGGAATGGGACGTGCTGAACCTCGACAGCCGCCGGTTCACCGGCTTCGCCAGCAAGTCCTACACCCTCGCCAAGGCGCTGGAGCTCTACGAGAACGAGTACGAGATCGGCTATCCGGTCAAGGAATGGCCGGCACACCGGCCGATGAAGACCTCGCCCCTCTACGACGTGCTGAAGGCCGAAGGGGCCAGGTTCGGAGCGCGCGGCGGCTGGGAGCGGCCGACCTTCTTCGGTCCCAAGAGCGCGGAGACGCCGTCCTTCCGGCGACCGGGCTGGCATGAGCTGGTGGGCGAGGAGGTGCGGGCGGTGCATGAGCACGCGGGCCTATTGGACCTGCCGGGCTTCACCAAGCTCGAGGTGAACGGACCGCAAGCCGCTGCCTTCCTGGACCTGGTCCTGTGCAGCCGGCTGCCGAGACCCGGACGGGTCAGTCTGGCCTATGCGCTGACGCCGCAGGGGGGCATCCGCTCGGAGTTCACCGTGGCGCGCTTGGCCGAGGATCGCTTCTACCTCTGCTCCGCCTCCACCGCCCAGCACCACGACTTCGACACGCTGGCCTGGCACTTGCCGGCGAACGGCGTGGCGATCGCCGATGTCACGGCGCGGTTCGACACGCTGGTGCTGACCGGGCCCCGCTCCCGCGAGGTCATGGCAGCCGTCACCGACCTCCCGCTGGACAATGCCGCCTTCCCGTGGATGGCGGTCCGCAGGGCCACGATCGGCTCGGCACCGGTCGTGGCGATGCGGCTCTCCTATGCCGGCGAGCTGGGCTATGAGCTGCACGTGCCGATGGAGCATGTGCGTGAGGTATATGGAAGGGTGAAGGCGGGCGGGCGGGCCTTCGGGCTGCGCCATTTCGGCATTTATGCCCTGGAGTCCATGCGGCTGGAGAAGTGCTACCGATCCTGGGGCGCCGACCTGGTGACCGAGTACACGCCCTTCGAGGCCGGGCTGGACCGGTTCGTCGACCTGGCGAAGCCGGGCTTCGTGGGCAGGGAGCGGCTGATCGCCCGCAAGGAGGCGGGCCTGCGCGACCGCTTCGTGCCCCTGCTCCTCGAGGACGGGGACAGCGACGCGGTCGCGGTGGCCAGGGTGTTGGACGGAGACCAACAGGTCGGCCTGGTCGGCTCGGCCGGCTTCGGCCACCGGATCGGCCGGTCGATCGCCCTGGCCTATGTCGCTAGGTCCCATGCCGAACCAGGCACACGGCTGGGGGTGGAGGTGCTGGGCGAACGGCGCGCCGCGGTGGTTGCCAGCGAGCCACTGTTCGACCCGGAGAACCTGCGCCTGCGTGGCTAAGTGCCGGCAGTGCCTCAGTAGATGACGGCGTAGCGGGTCAGCCCGTCCCGCTCGATGCGGCGGATGCCCCGCCGCCCGCCGGGGTCGGACATGGCGTGGAGGATGTTCACGAGGTCCGGGACAGTTTCGTCCCGCTCCGCGAGCACGGCCGCCACCTCGTCCAGGCTGGCGCTGTCGGCCTCGGGATCCCGTGCCTGGTTCTTGGCCGTGGCGCTGGCGAGCGCTTCCAGCACCAGGACCTCCTGCTCGTCCAGCCGCGAGATCAGGGCCGCCGCCTTCTCGATCGTGTCGAGGATCACCAGTGCTGCGGCGATGCCCCCGGCCGTAGGATTGGCCAGCGCCGCCACCACGGCGCCAGCGCTCTTCACCGTGGCGACCAGCGCGGCATAGAGGGTCCGGCGCAGGGGGAAGTGGTAGCGGCCGATGACCGCACTCGCCCCGACCTCGCCGCGATTGGCCGGATGGTCTCGCAGC
Source organism: Geminicoccus flavidas (assembly GCF_009806515.1). Lineage (GTDB taxonomy): Bacteria > Pseudomonadota > Alphaproteobacteria > Geminicoccales > Geminicoccaceae > Geminicoccus > Geminicoccus flavidus. Next base: position 3,382 of record NZ_WUJP01000157.1, read on the forward strand.
TCGCCGAGTGCTGTGCGCAGCCGGTCGAGGTCCGGCAGCGGCCCTTCCGGCAGGCTGAGCTCGGCCAGCACCTCGCGAAGCTCCGCCTCGCTGTCGCCGATAACGACCAGGTCCGCGCTGCGCGTGACCATCCAGAAGCCTCCGTACCTCCGCCCGCCCCAGCCTCGTCAGGCCGTCTCCACCCGGATCTTGCGCCGCTCCAGGCGCTCCAGCATGCCGGTGCGCAGGCTGTCGACCAGCACCGCGATGAAGATGATGGCGCTGACCACCAGGGGATAGACATAAGGGTCGGCGTTGATCATCACGAGGCCGTTCTCCACGGTCTGGATCAGGATCGCGCCGAACACGGTGCCGACCACCCCTCCCCTTCCGCCGAACAGCGAGGTGCCGCCCAGCACGGCGGCGGCGATCACCGGGAATTCCTTCTGGAAGCCGAAGGTCGAGGACGCCGCGGCCACCTGGCTGGCCGAGACCAGCCCGCCGATGGCCGCGCACACCCCGGCGATGCAGTAGACCGAGAACAGGATGCGCCGCACATCGATGCCAGCCTTGGCCGCGGCCTCCGGGTCGGCACCCACGGCATAGACCTGCCGGCCATAGGTGGTCAGCCGGAGCGTCACCCAGGCGATCACGAACACTAGGAGGAAGATCCAGATCGGCACCGGCAGGCCCAGCCAAGTCGTGCGCCCGAGCAGCAGGATCTCCTTGCCGAACGGGATCATCTTCACGCCGGACAGGTAGAGCGCGATCGCCCGGCCGACGAACAGGGTGGCCAGCGTGGCGATGAAGGCCGGCACGCGCAGCCTGGTGATGACGAAGGCATTCACGGCACCGAACAGGAGACCCAGGAATCCGGCTACGGCGAAGCCGAACACGGGGTTCCAGCCCTTCATGTAAAGGGCCACCACGATGCAGCTCGCATACATGTTGGCGCCGACCGACAGGTCGATGCCCGCCACCAGCAGCACGAAGGTCATGCCGATCGCGATGATCGCGATATGCGCCGCCTGGGTGACGATGTTCATGAAATTGGTCGGGCTGAGGAAGCGTTCGGACAGGGAGCCGAACACCAGCACCAGCACGAGGAACAGGATCAGGGGCGCGTTCTGCAGGAACAACAGGCGGATCTTGCGGCTGTCGGCAAGGCTCATCGGCCACCCTTCGTCACGCTGTCCCACATGGCGCTGCGCATGATCCGCTCGCGGTCGAACTTCGCCCGGTCGAAGCCGGCGCGGATCTCGCCATGACTCATCACCAGGATCCGGTCGCAGATGCCGATCAGTTCCTCGATCTCCGAGCTGATCACCAGGACGCCCGTCCCCTGCCCCGCCAGCTCGTTGATGATCTTGTAGACCTCGTACTTGGCGCCGACGTCGATGCCGCGGGTCGGCTCGTCCAGGATGAACAGACGCGGGCTGCGCAACAGCCACTTGCCGATCACAACCTTCTGCTGATTGCCGCCGGACAGGTTCTTCACCAGCGTCTGGACGAAGTCCCTGGCGTTCACCTGCACGTCGCGCCCGGTGCGTTCCACGGCATCACCCAGCCGGGTCCGCTCGATCAGCCGGCCGAATCCGCCGGCGAAATTGGGCAAAGACGGCAAGGCGAGGTTGTCGGCGATCGGGCCGTCCATCATCAGGCCCTCGGCCCGGCGGTCCTCGGTGAGGAACGCGATGCCGCGCGCCATGGCGGCCTCGGGCGTCGGCCGCTCCAAGGGCTGGCCGTCCACCAGGATCCGGCCGGAGGCATACGGGTCCAGGCCGAACAGGATCCGGGCCATCTCCGAGCGCCCGGAGCCCATCAGGCCGGAGATGCCGACCACCTCGCCCTGGCGGACCTGGAAGCTCACGTCCTTGATCATGCCCGGCTGGGTCAGCTTCTCGACCTCCAGCACCGGCTGGCCCTCGCGCGGCCGGCTGGCCCGCGGCGGGTAGATCTGGTCGATCGTCCGGCCGACCATCGAGGTGATGAGCTTGTCCACCGTCATCTGGCGGGTCGGCGCGGACGCCACCACGTGGCCGTCCCGTAGCACGACGATGTCGTCGGTCAGCCGCATCACGTCCGACAGGATGTGGCTGATATAGACGATCGCGATGCCGCGGCCCTTCAGGCGCTGGATCTGGCCGAACAGCCGTTCGGTCTCGCGCGCGGTGAGCGAGGTGGTGGGCTCGTCGAAGATGACGATGCGGGCGTCCGCGCCCAATGCCTTGGCGATCTCGACGAGCTGGCGCTCGCCCTGGGACAGGCGGCTCACCAGGGTCGCGGGATCGAGGTCCAGGTCGATGGCAGCGAGCAATTCCTTCGCCCGGGCACGCACCTTGCGCCGGTCGATGAAGGGCAGGCCCCGGACCAGCTTTGGGAACCCGCCGATGAACAGATTCTCCTCGATCGACAGGTTCTTGAAGAGGTTGAGCTCTTGGTGGATGAAGGCGATCCCGGTGGCTTCCGCGTCCTTCGGGCCCTTGGGCCGGTAGGGCTGGCCGTCCAGCACCATCTCGCCCCGGTCCGGCTGGTGGATGCCGCCCAGGATGTTCATCGTGGTCGACTTGCCGGAGCCGTTCTCGCCGATCAGACCCAGGACCCGTCCAGGGGCGAGCTCGAAGCCGACATCGTGCAGCACCTGCACGCCGAAGAAGCTCTTGCACAGGCCGCGGACGGCCAGCAGGGGTGCCTGGACCGGTGCCTGCACCTGCTTTTGGAACATCAGCCGCGCCCCTTCAGGCGCTGGCGCTGCGCGTCCACGATCGCGGCCAGCAGGATCACCCCGCCCTTGATCGCGAACACGCCGGCCAGCGACAGGCCCAGCAGCTGCAGCCCCTTGTCCACCACGGTCAGGAACAGGGCGCCGAACACCACCCAGAGGACCTTGGCCTTGCCGCCGAACAGGGACACGCCGCCGATCACCGCGGCACCAACCACGTCCAGGAGGATGCGCTGGCCCAGCACCGGCGTGCCGGTCTCGAGCCTGGCCGTGTAGATCACGGCGGCTAGGCCCGCGCAGGCACCGGAGATCACATAGGCCCAGAACATCGTCCGGCGCACCGGCACACCGGAGACCGCGGCGGCGTTTGGGTTGATACCGATCGCGAACAGCCAGCGGCCGAACAGGGAATGGCTGAGCGCCACATGGGCGAGCAGGCCCACGGCCAATGCGATCAGCAGCGAGAAGGGCAGCTCGAACACCCGCCCCTGGCCGATGAACACGAACTCCCGCGGCAGTGAGCCGATCGAGCTGCCGTCGTCGGTGAGCAGGGTGGTGACCCAGATGGCCGCACCGGAGAAGAACATCATCGTGGTCAGCGTCACGATGAAGGGCGGCATGTTGAAGCGCGTGGTGCAGGCCCCGTTGAAAGCGCCGACCGCACCACCCACCGCCATGAAGGCGAGGATGCCGATGGCCACCACCAGAAAGGCCGGCAGGCCCACCAGCGGCCCGCCATCCATGGTGATCACGGCGGCACCCAGCACGCTGGAGAATGCCAGGACCGAGGTGGCGGACAGGTCGATGCCGGCCACCACCAGCACGAACATCTGCCCGATCGCCACGATCAGCAGCGGGATCATCGCCGCCAGGATGTCCCGCCAGGTGTCGGCCGTCAGGATCTCCGGCACGATCAGCGCCATGCCGGCGACATAGACGACGGTCAGGAACAGGACGAGATACTCGGACAGCAGCAAGCGCCGCCAGAGCGGCAGGCCCGGCGCCGGAGCAGGTCGATCGAGCCTCGTCGTCTGCGCCGGGGTCATGACGATTCCAGCAAAGGGCGCGTGATCGGAACGGAGCGGGCGGCACCTGCCGCCCGCCAGGACAGACTAGTGAAGCTCAGCCGGAGATCGGCTTGCCGCCGTTCTTCTCCCAGACGATGTAGCCCCACATCTGGTCGCGGACCTGGTCCTTGTTCTCCTGGGTGATCACGAAGCCAGGATCCATCAGGAGCTTCTCGGGCTTCTTGCCGGCCCACATGTCCTGGAAGGCCTGGAAGGCCATGTCGACCTCCAGGAACAGGTTCTGCACGCCGCAGGCATCGAGGTAACCATCCACGATGCGCTGGTAGGCGCCGTCGTCGCCGTCGAAGCCGCCGAAGATGACGTGGCCTTCCTCGTCACGCTTCTTCCACATGTCGAAGGTCTCAAGCACCTGCTGAATCTGCGGGTGCATGAAGTCTGACGAGGTGAACAGGAAGTTGATGTCGGGGTTGGCCTGGAGCGCGTTCATCAGGCCGGCAAAGGCCTTGTCGGCGTTCCACTCGGTGGCGACGCGGGCCACCACCTCGATGATGTCCTGGTTCTGGTCGACGATGTCGAAGAAGCCGTCGCGGCGCTGGATGGCGTTCACGTCGCCCAGATCGCCGATCAGGATGCAGGCCTTGTACTGGCCGCCCCGACGCTTGGCCTCGTCCACCATGAACTGCACGGTGTCGCGCGTGATCTGGCGGTTGTCGGCCTGGATCGCGACGGAATAGGCATCCGATTCGGCCGGCGGGCGGTTGAAGTGGACCATCGGGATGTTGGCCTCGTTGGCCGCCCGGATGGCCGGGATCACCGCCTTGGAATCGGTCTGGATGATCAGGATCCCGTCGACCTTGCGGGCGATCATCGCCTTGACCTGCTCGAACTGCTTGTTGTCGTCGAAGTTCGAGATGTTCTCCAGGAGCTCCCAGCCGTTGGCCTTGCCCCTCTCCTTCATGATCTCGAGGCCCGACACCCAGAAGGGCGAGACCAGGCTGTCGAACAGCAGGGCCACGGTCTTGCCCTCCTGAGCCTTGACCATGATCGGCAGGCCGGCGGTGCCGGCGGCGAGCAGGCTGCCAATGGTGAATTCACGACGCGCCAGTTTCATGACGTTCGACCTTCCCTGATCCAGCGGTGCTCTCATGCTCGCCTGGTCGTCGCCCGGGCAGTCGGCACCTGTCATGCCATCAGACAGTATGGAGGCGCCCGATCCGCGTCAATCCGACTCGCGTCCCAAGGGGAGACTGGCCCGCCGTCCCGATCCGCCATAGGTGAGCGGAGAGGAACGGCGCCCCATGTCCTGGGCGCCGCCGGTGAGTGGAGCAGGATGGATGCGCGAAGCGGTGGCGGTGTTCGACGATGCGGTGTCGCTGGAAGGTGCTGTCGCCGAATTGAACGAACGGGGTTTCGCCGACGAGGACTTGAGCATCCTGGGCAGCCAGGAGGCAATCGAGGCGAAGCTCGGCCACAGCCCGCGGCAGGCCGAGGATGCGGAGGACGATCCGTCCGACCCGCGCGAGCAGGTGATCCCGGCCAAGGAACTGGCCGAGCACGAGCGCACGCTGGCCAACGCCTACTGGGTGCTGCCCACGCTGCTGGGCGCCGGTGCGGTGGTGGCGACCACCGGTCCGCTCGCCGCCCTGGTGGTGGGTGCGGTTGCCGGCGGCACACTGCTCAGCACTACGCTGGCCGGCCTGATGGACGCCCGCTACGCCCAGCATCTCGACGAGCAGCTGGAACGGGGTCGCGTCCTGCTCTGGGTCCGCACGCCCGACCCGGACCGGGAGCGGATCGCGCTGGAGGTGCTGCAAAAGCATGCGGGGCGCGACGTCCATGTCCACGAGTTGCGCCCGGAGGCGTGACCGGCCCGGCCGTACGGCGGATGCGCCCAAGAATCCGGCGCATGACGTGATGCAGATCACCAGCCACCAGCGTCATGTCGATTGAGGATCCAAGTCGACCGGCCTATAGCTTCGTCGTTCTTCCAAGAGCCTAACGAGACCTCGGCAGCCAATAGCCAGCCAGCTATTGCAGTGGAGGTTCCGATGCGCCTGTCGACCATCGCGGCTTCGATGCTGATCACCCGGCTGCCGCTGCCCACCCTGTCCCCGCCATGACGGGCAGGAGCGGGGCCCATGACCATCGACCGCAGCGCCACCCGGTCCCCATGCTTGGATACGCGGGCCGTCCTGCAGCAGGAGTTCGACGCGCTCTGGCCGGGTGAACGGCCGGCCAGCCGCCCGTTCGCCTCGATCCACGAGTATGGCCAAGCAGCACTGGCAAAGGACCAAGCGGCCCTGTGCCTGTCCGGCGGCGGAATCCGTAGCGCCGCGTTCGGGCTAGGCGTGCTGCAGGCGCTGGCCGCGATGAACCTCCTGTCCCGCTTCCAGTATCTCTCGACCGTGTCGGGCGGCGGCTATATCGGGAGCTGGCTGCAGCGCTGGCTGCACGCCTGCGCTGAGGGCGGCAACAGCCGGGCCGGGCAGGACCCGGTCCGGCAGGTCGAGGCCGAGCTTGCCGGCACTGCCCCGGAAGCCCGTCAGGTCGCCGCCCTGCGCGAGCATTCCAACTTCCTGAACCCGCGCATCGGCCTGTCCTCGATCGACAGCTGGGCGGCGATCGTCATCATCGCGCGCAACCTGCTGCTGAACTGGACGGTGTTCCTGCCCTTCCTGGTGATGGCGGCAACCCCCACCAATTTCTACCTCTCGCTGGTGCTCAGCGCCAACGGGGTCACCACCACCGGCGCACTGGTGGCGGCACTGGCCCTCCTGTTCCTGGCGACCTACCAGATCTGCCTGCTGCTGCCCTCGCACCGGCGCTGCCAGCTCGGCCACGACCAGGCGAGCGCCCGGAACCATCTCCACCTGCGGGTGATCTGGCCCGCTTTGGCCTCGGCCATGCTCCTGCCGGTCTGGCTGGCCCACGACATCCAGGTCCCCGTTCCCCCGCGGCTGACCGGGATCGCGGCACCCTTCGAGCTCAGGGGCAGCGGGCTCCTGTTCGGTGGCCTTTGGTCGTACCCGCACCCGCTGCAGCGGGCGCTGGTGGCGATGAGCCTGCCGTTCGCCCTGCTCTGGCTCGTGCTGATCAGCGCCTATCTCGCCGCGATGATCCGCAGCGGCCGGGCGGTGCGCGACCTGTTCCGGCGCAATCTGCTGGTATGGGTGGCGATCTCCGCGATCGCCGCGGCCTTCGTCACCGCCTGCGTGCCGCTCGGCTGGCAGATGTTCGGCGACGCCGCCGGTCTGCGGCAGGACTGCCCGATCGGACAGTCCATCCAGGACTGCTACGGCCAGGCCATGGTCGACCGGACCGCGCTGGGCCAACGGCTGGTGGCGGCACTGGCGCCGTTCTGGATCACGCTCGGCTACCTGCTCTGCTCCGCCCTGTTCGTGGGCTTCCGCCGGGCGTCCGGCCTCCTGTCCAGCGAGGTCGACCTGCTCGACGCCGACCGCGAATGGCTGGCGCGGATCAGTGCCATGAAGGTAGTGCCGGCGGTGATGTGGGCGGTCTTCACCCTGATCTGCCTACCCCTGCCCCACTGGATCCTGGCCGGATCCGACTGGCCGTTCAGCTTCAGCGCCACCATGCTGGCCACCGGCCTCGTCAGCGTGTTCGGCGGCAAGAGCACGCTGTCCTCGCTCAAGCCTTCTGTCAGCGGCCGGGCGCGGCGCTGGCTGACGGTCGACATCCTGGTAGCGGTCGCGACCTTCGTGTTCCTGGCCGCCCTATTCCTCGTCCTCGCCTATGGCGAGCTGAAGGCCGCCGTCCACGTGGCGCAATGGCTGGAGACGGTGCCGCCCTTTTCCTGGCGGAAGAGCATGAGCCTGGGCTGGCTGGGGCCCTTGTCCGAGCCGATGCTGCTGGGCCACCTGGTGATCCTGGCGGTCCTGGCACCAGTGCTGTGGCTGGCCGGCCGGCGGATCAACGTCAACCAGTTCTCCCTGCACGGGATGTACCGCAACCGCCTGATCCGCGCGTTCCTGGGCTCGGCCCGCGCCGAGCGGCTGCCCAACCCAGCCACCGGCTTCGACCAGGACGACAACGTCCAGCTCCACGAGCTGGACACCCGAGTGGACGGGCGCCGCGTCCTGCTCCCCGTGATCAACGCCACCATGAACCTGACCGACAACAACACGCGGCTCGGCTGGCAGGAGCGCAAGGCCGCCTCGTTCATCCTGACCCCGTACGCCTGCGGCAGCGCCAGCCTGCCGAGCGGCGACACCCATGCCGGCGGCGCCTATGTCGAGAGCGCCTGCTATGCCGGCCGGCAGCCGGGGCAGCTACCTTCGGCCCATCCTGGTGAGAAGACCGGCATCACGCTGGGCGGGGCCATGACCATCTCCGGCGCCGCGGTCAGCCCGGCCATGGGCTACCATTCCTCGCCGGCCACGGCCTTCCTCATGACCCTGTTCAACGTCAGGCTGGGCGTGTGGGTGCCGAACCCGGGCTATGTGCAGACCCATCCCGAAGATGCCGGGATCAGCCGGCAGGCCTCGCCGGGCTTCGCGATCTTGCCGTTCCTGAATGAGCTGCTGGGCCGCGCGGGTGCGCAGCGGCGCTTCGTCTACCTGTCGGACGGCGGCCATTTCGAGAATCTCGGCCTCTACGAGATGATCCGCCGACGCTGCCGCTTCATCGTCCTCTCGGATGCGGCCGCCGACCCGGACTGCCGGTTCTCCGACCTCGGCAACGCGGTGCGCAAGATCAAGATCGACCTGGGCGTGGACATCGAGTTCCTGCCGATCCGGATCGCCCCCAGGGGCAAGGTCGATGCCGGCACCACCTCGTTCGCGCTCGGGCGGATCAGCTATCCGGAAGCGGCCGGCGACCCAGAGCGGTGCGGCTGGCTGCTCTACCTCAAGCCCACCTACCTGGAAGACCTGCCCGTGGACGTACGCGCCTATGCGGAGGCGAACTCCCTGTTCCCGCACGAGCCGACCTCGGACCAGTGGTTCAGCGAATCGCAGTTCGAGAGCTACCGGCGCCTGGGCGAGCACCTG
>NZ_WUJP01000158.1 GCF_009806515.1 Geminicoccus flavidas
ATGAGCCAGTTCCGGCCGGCCTGGCCGGGCCAGCCGGTCACGCTCGAGGCGGTGTTCGCCCAGGCACGGGCGCGCCTGCTGCCAGGGCCGACGGCCAGTTCAGGAGCGCAACCGCCGGACCGGCTCGGCCCGGCCGGCGAGCAGCCGGGTGCGCCCGACGCTCGCCATGCCGGGCTCGAAGCGCTGCTGGCAGGACCAGGCACGGGCCCAATCCCGGCAAGGTCGCCATGAAGACCGCACACGGCGGCTGGGAGGCTGGCCTGGCGAGCACCGGATCGGGGAAGCTCAGCGGCTGGCAAGCCGGGGCCGCTTCTTGAGGATCGAGCCCACCAGCGGTGCGATTCTCGCCAGGGTCTTGAAGTAGGCAGCGCTGTCGAACAGCATCGGCTCGATGGCCGCATAGCTCCAGCCGGACCGCCGACTGCTCAGGGTACTGTTGAAGCCGGTCCAGCGGACGACGCTGCCATCGTGCCGGACTTCCACGTCCAGCGACCAGCAGCCGGCATGGCCGCAGCCGCAGACCAGGACCGTACCGCCGGATCCGAACACGCCCGGCGGGGCGAAGACCTGCCGGCCGTCACCGCGCAGGGCGACCAGGCGCAGATACTCGAGCGAGGCCGGTGCGTAGGCTCCCGCGACCTTCGGGTCGAAGCGCGTCTCGATCGGGCGCAGCCAGTCGACCAGCGTCCGACCGTCGATCGAGATCTCCAGCCCGACATCATGGCCATCCCCCAGATCGTTGCGCAGGGGAACCAGTTGCAGGTGGAGCCGCCGCAAGGGAGGAGGCCCGTCCGGGCCTCTCGTCAAGCGCGGTTGCTCCGCACCCGGCTGACCGCGTCCTTCCAGCCGCCCACAAGCCTCGCCCGCTCGCCCGAAGCCATGCCGGGCGCGAAGCGCTGCTCGCAGCTCCAGGCCTTGCCGATGTCATCGAGGCCGCCATAGAGGCCGGCGCCCAGGCCGGCGAGGTACGCGGCGCCGAGTGCCGTGGTCTCGATCACTTCGGGCCGTTCGACCGGCACGTCGCAGATGTCGGCCAGCCACTGGCAGACCCAGTCGTTGGCGACCATGCCGCCATCGACCCGGAGCGCCGCAGGCAGACCCAGGCCACCGGCGGCGGTCACGTCGTCCTTCATGGCGGCGAGCAGGTCCGCAGTCTGGTAGCCGACGGCCTCCAGGGCGGCGCGGACGATGTGGCGGTGGCTGGTGTCGCGGGTCAGGCCGAAGATGGCGCCGCGGGCATCCGGGTCCCAGTAGGGAGCGCCCAGGCCAGTGAACGCAGGCACCAGATAGACGCCGGCATTGTTGTCGAGCGAGCGGGCCAGCGCGTCGGTCTCGGCTGCGGTCCGGATCACGCCCAGCCCGTCGCGGACCCACTGGATGGCAGCACCGGCCACGAAGATCGCCCCCTCCAGGGCATAGGTCGGCTGGCCGTTCAGGCGCCAGCAGAGCGTGGTAAGCATGCGGTTGCGCGACGCCACCATCTCTGTGCCGGTGTTCAGGACGGCGAAACAGCCGGTGCCGTAGGTGCTCTTCATCATGCCGGGCGTAAAGCATGCTTGGCCGAAGGTCGCGGCGTGCTGGTCGCCTGCCACCCCACGGATCGGGATCGCCCGGCCGAACAAGCTCGGGTTCGTTTCGCCGAAATCCCCGGCACTGTCCCGGACCTCGGGCAGGAGGGCATGGGGGATGCGCAGGCGACCGAGCAGCTCGTCGTCCCAAGCCTGGCGGCGGATGTCGAACAGCATGGTGCGGGCGGCATTGGTGGCGTCGGTGGCGTGGAGCCTGCCGCCGGTCAGGTTCCAGAGCAGCCAGCTGTCGACCGTGCCGAACGCCAGCTCGCCCCGCTCGGCCATGGTGCGGGCACCCGGCACATGATCCAGGAGCCAGGCGAGCTTAGTGCCGGAAAAATAGGGGTCGATAACCAGGCCGGTGCGCTCGCTGACCAGCGGGCCCAGCCCGTCCGCCTCCAGCTCGCGGCAGAGCTGGGCAGTGCGCCGGTCCTGCCAGACGATGGCGCGGTGGACCAGGCGGCCGGTGGCGCGCTCCCAGAGCAGGGTGGTCTCGCGCTGGTTGGTGATGCCGATGGCCGCCACCGGCCGCCCGTCCCCCCGGGCCAGGACGTCGCGGCACACCGCCAGCGTATCACGCCAGATCTCGTTGCCATCGTGCTCGACCCGGCCGTCGAACGGGAAGTGCTGGGTCAGTTCCTGCTGGGCGCTCGCCTGGACGCTGCCGAACCGGTCGAACAGGATCGCGCGCGTCGAGGTGGTCCCCTGGTCGATCGCCAGCAGCAGTTCGCCTGCCATCCTCGTGCGCCCCCTGTCCAAGTTGTCCGACCGAGGCTAGCGCGGCTCCGCCCTCGGGACAATAAACAACAAAATATATGTATATTAGTTTTCCTTACACTATGTAGAATGATAATCATCTCGATTTTACGGCGCTCTCCGCTTATTGCAGCCTCCGGTCGACCGTCCGAAGGCCCTGCCGATGATTCCGATCGTGATCGATCCCCGCTTGGTCCCGATCGCCCTCGTGGGCACGGGCGAGAGCATGCGGCGGCGCGC
>NZ_WUJP01000159.1 GCF_009806515.1 Geminicoccus flavidas
GCCGCGCGCACCGAGGGGGTACTGGTCAACATCGAGGACCACCCGCCCTTCTGCGACTTCCACACCCCCGCCCTGGTCCGGCGCGGCGACCTGCTCGTCTCGATCTCGACCGCCGGCAAGAGCCCCGGCCTCGCCATGCGGCTGCGGCGCTGGCTGGAATCGCAGCTCGGCGAGGAATGGGCCGAGCGGCTGGAAGCAATCGCCCGCAAGCGGACCGCCTGGCGGCGCCGGCCGCGCACGCTCGATGAGTTGGCCAGCCTCACCGACGCGGTGATCGACGGCCATGGCTGGCTGACATCGGCCGAGCGTACGCCGCACAGCACTCCAGCATCCGGCCAGCTCGCCCGCGCCAGCGCCACGGCCAGTCCCGGGCCCGGCTCCACGCCCAGTTCCACGCACTGAGAACGACCATGGCCAGCTCCTCCCGCGTCCTGCCCATCCTGCCACCGACCGCTCCGTTCTCGGACGCGGCGATCAAGGCGCTCAATGCCGGCCTCGCCGAGACCAGCCCTGAGCAGCGCACCTGGCTGGCTGGATTCCTGGCAGGCTATGCTGCGGCCACCGCTACCGAGACGGCACCGGCCCAAGCAGCACCGGCCACAGCACCCAAGCGCAAGACCCCGCTCTCGATCCTCTACGCGACGGAGGGTGGCAACACCGAGGCGTTCGCCCAGAAGTTCGCCAAGGCCGCGGCCAAGCAGGGCTTCCAGCCGAAGATCCTGGATATGGGCGAGACCGAGCCCGCCGCACTCGCCGGGACCCAGAACCTGGTGGTGATCGCGTCGACCTGGGGCGAGGGCGATCCGCCGGCCCGGGCCGTGCCGTTCGCCCAAGCGTTCTTCGCCGACGGTGCGCCCAGGCTGGAGGGGACCCGCTTCGCCGTGCTGGCGCTGGGCGACACCGCCTATACCGAGTTCTGCGCGTTCGGCCGCCGGCTGGACGAGCGGCTGGCCGAGTTGGGTGCGGTGCGCGTGCTGGACCGGGTCGATTGCGACGTCGATTACGAGGGGCCGGCGAGCGACTGGTCATCTCAGGCGATCAAGCTGTTCACGCCCGCCGAAGCCGACGAGCCGAGCGCCGAGATCATCCATCTCGACCGGTTTGCGCGTGCCGAGGAGCAGGAATGGACTGCCCGGCACCCGTTCTTCGCGCCGATGAGCGAGCGGGTCACAATCACCTCGTCGCGCTCGTCCCGCGAGACGATCCATGTGGAGCTGGACCTCACTGATTCCGCCATCGTGTACGAGCCGGGCGACAGCCTCGCCATCCTGCCGGAGAATGACCCGCGCCTGGTCGAGCAGATCCTGGAGCGGGTGGGTCTTGGCGGCGACGATGCGCTGGCGCGTGAGCTTACCCGCACGAAGGACGTGACCACCCTGTCCAGGGCGACGCTGGAAGCCTGGAACCGGCTGCACCCTCACACCGAGCTCGGCGAGATGCTGGCCGGTGAGGGCTGGCGCAGCTTTGTGGCCGACCGGCAGCTGATCGACCTGTTCGAGACCTATGGTGCCACCGTCGGCAGGGACGAATTGCTCCAGCTGCTGCGGCCCCTGCCGGCCCGCTCCTATTCCATCGCCAGCGCACCGTCGGCTCATCCGGACGCCGCCCATCTGTTGGTCTCGGTGGTGCGCTGGCAGAGCCATGGCCATCAGCGCAACGGCGTGGCCTCGTCGTTTCTGGCCGACCGGCTCGGCCGGAACCAGAAGCTCGGCGTGTTCCTGAAGCCCAACCGCCACTTCCGCCTGCCGGCCGATCCCTCGACCAAGGTGGTGATGATCGGGCCCGGCACCGGCGTGGCCCCGTTCCGGGCGTTCCTGCAGCACCGCCGTGAGACCGGCGCACCCGGGCAGAACTGGCTGTTCTTCGGCGAGCGCAACTTCACCCACGATTTCTACTACCAGACCGAGCTGCAGGACCTGAAGGTGGACGGGGTGCTCAGCCGGATTGACCTGGCCTTCTCGCGCGACCAGCCGGAGAAGATCTACGTCCAGGACCGGATGTGGCAGCAGCGCCAGGACCTGTGGGCCTGGCTGCAGGACGGCGCGCACTTCTACGTGTGCGGCGATGCCACCCGGATGGCCAAGGATGTCGACCAGACCCTGAACCGCATCGCCACCGAGGTGGGCGGGCTCACCGACGACAGGGCCAAGGCCTGGCTGCAGGACGCCACCAGGGCCGGCCGCATCCAGCGCGACGTCTATTGAGAAGCGAAAAGCAGATGAGCACGCTCTCGAAGAACGAGACCATCAAGGCCAAGAGCCGGGGCCTGCGCGGGACGATCGCGGAGGGGCTGACCGACACCATCACCGGCCAGCTGGCCGAGGACGACACTCAGCTCACCAAGTTCCACGGCTTCTACCAGCAGGACGACCGCGACCTGCGGCCCGAGCGACGCAAGAAGTTCCTGGAGCCGGCCTACAGCTTCATGATCCGGGTCCGGCTGCCGGGCGGGGTGTGCACGCCTGCGCAGTGGCTGGCGATGGACGAGATCGCGACCAGCTACGCGAACCACTCGCTGCGGCTGACCACCCGCCAGACCTTCCAGTTCCACGGCGTGATCAAGACCAACCTGAAGCGCACCATGCAGGCGCTGGACCGGGCACTGGTCGACACGATCGCGGCCTGCGGCGACGTCAACCGCAACGTGCTGGCCAGCTCCAACCCGCACGTCTCGACGACGCACGCGACGGCCTACGAGCTGGCGCGGCAGCTCAGCGAGCACCTGCTGCCGAAGACGCGGGCCTGGCACGAGATCTGGCTGGACGGCGAGAAGGTCGCAGGCGGCGAGGCGGAGGACGAGCCGATCCTGGGCAGGACCTACCTGCCGCGCAAGTTCAAGATCGTGGTGGCGGTACCGCCGGACAACGATGTCGACGTCTTCGCTCAGGACCTGGGCTTCATCGCGATCCTGGACAAGAAGGGCAAAATTGTCGGCTGGAACGTGACGGTCGGCGGCGGCATGGGCATGACCCATGGCGAGCTCGCCACCTTCCCGCGCGCTGCCGACGTGATGGGCTTCTGCACGACGGATCAGGTGCTGAAGGTGGCCGAGCACGTCGTGACGGTGCAGCGCGACTGGGGCAACCGCGCCGATCGCAAGAACGCCCGGCTGAAATACACGATCGAGCGGCACGGGCTGGACGCGTTTCGGGCCGAGGTCGAGAAGCGCTGCGGCTTCGCCTTGGGCGCGCCCAGGCCGTTCCGGTTCGACGACAATGGCGACCGCTATGGCTGGGTGCAGGACCATGAGGGCTCCTGGCACTTCACCCTGTTCATCGAGAACGGGCGGATCAAGGACACGGACGAGAAGAAGCTGCTCACCGCCCTGCGCGAGATCGCCAAAGTCCATGACGGCGAGTTCCGGCTCACCGCCAACCAGAACCTGGTGATCGCGAAGATCGCACCGGAAAAGCGCCTGCTGATCGAGCAAATGCTGGCCGAGTACGGGCTGATCGGGCAGGAAACGGCGCTGCGCCGGGGGGCCATGGCCTGCGTGGCGCTGCCGACCTGCGGCCTCTCGCTGGCCGAGGCGGAGCGCTACCTGCCGGATCTGGTGACCGCCCTGGACGAGACGGTGCGCGACGCCGGCCTGGCGGAGGATTCGATCACCATCCGCATGACCGGCTGCCCGAACGGCTGCGCGCGCCCCTATCTGGCGGAGATCGGCCTAGTCGGCCGCGGGCCCGGCACCTACAACCTCTATCTGGGCGGCGCCTTCGACGGCACGCGGCTGAACAAGCTCTATCGCCGCGACGTTCAGCACGACCGGATCGTGGCAGAGCTGTCGCCGCTGCTGAAGCGCTATGCGGCGGAGCGGAACGAAGGCGAGCGCTTTGGCGATTTCGTGATCCGCCAGGGCGTCATCGCGCCCACGACCGCGGGCCGCCACTTCCATGACGACCTGCCGGCCGAGGTGGACGCCGCTGTCGCCGCCTGAGGCGGCGCTCACCTCAGCTCTGGTCGGGATTTTCCAGCAGGTCGTCCAGCGTTTGGCCGAGTTGCTCGGTGACGTAGCCGCCCACCTGGAACGCCCAGCCGCTGGTATGGGCGGC
>NZ_WUJP01000160.1 GCF_009806515.1 Geminicoccus flavidas
GATCCTGGCGGCCTCGTCCTTCACCTCCTGGGACGCGCTGTCGGCAGCGGTCACCGTGTCGACGCGCAGCCAGCTGGCATCCGGCTGGCTGAGCCAGGTGAACACCAGGGTCAGCCCGTCGAACGTCTCGACCCGGACCCGTTGCGGCGCCTCGTAGAAGGCGACCTCCGCGACTGGCCGCACGTCCATCAGGGTGAGCTGGGTGAACAGTTGCGACAGCTCGGTGAGCTTGGCCTGGTCGGCCACCCGCCCGGCCGGCACGCCCGCCAAGTCGAAGTTCGCGTCATCGGGGGTCGTCCGGCTGGTGGTGACCAGCACGCCGTCCTGCGGCTCCAGCGAGACCAGCTTCACCCGGTGGGCCGCCAGATCGACGATGTCGCTCTCGAGCCACTCGTCCGGATCGGCCAGGGCGGTGAGGTCGCCATCCGACAGCCATGCCTGGCTCTCGTCGGCCAGGCGGACATAGGTGCCGGCCCGGCCGGGCCCGAACACGCCAAAGGCCCGCTTGCCCACCACCAGGTCCGCGACAGGCTGGCCACCGGCCTCCTGCAGCACGACCCGGTGCGAGCGTGCGTTCTCGCCGGCCGGATCCTCCAGCTCGAGGCGGACTAGCCGCTCGGGCAGCGCGGTCTTGGCCTCGACGATGCGCAGTTCGCCCAGCTTGCGCAGGAGGGTGACCACGGCGCGCTGGTCTGCCGCGAAGCCGCGCTTCTCGGCCACCGTCCAGCCCCGGCCCTCGTGGCTCTCCAGCGTGGTCCGCCCGTCCGGGCCGCTGATCTCGATCCGGACCACGTCGTTGATCTTGCTCGCCAGGTCCGGCACGAGCGGGCGGTTCAGGCTGGTCGAGGTGAGCGGCGCGTCGCTGGCGACCAGCGCTGCCACGGCGAGCCCGACCGAGATGCCGGCGATCGCCGCCAGGATCACGAAATTGCGCGGCTGCATGGGCTCGTTCCTCCTCAGCCCTGGGCCGGACGGAAGCGCTTGCGCGTGCGCATCCGCCGCCAGAGCGCCACCAGGACCGCGATCACGGCTACGGCCAGCGGCACGGCCAGGATGTTGATCAGGGTGAGCCGGCCTTCCAGACGGTCGATCTCCTGGTTCAGGGCCAGCTGCACCGCGCGCAGCTCGGCGCGCAGGTCGAGCATCCGGGCACGGAAGCCCTGCACCTCCTGGCGCTGCGCCTCGGTCAGCACCATGCCCTGCTGGTCCTCGCCGATCCCGCCCAGATCCTGCAGCTTGGCCTGCACCTCCTCCAGGCTGGCGGTCAGCTCCTCCTCCTTGACCCGGTAGGCGGCCTCGGCCGTGCGCTGCAGCTCCTGAATCCGGGTGAACGGCCGAAGCGTGATGTCACGGCCGCGCAGGGACAGCAGCGCGTCGGAGCCGGCCAACGTGTCGAGCAGGTTCAAGACCATGTCGGCGTTGGAGGCGATGGGCAGCGGCTGCCCCTGGCCACCCGGCTGTGCTGCCAGCCAGGCCTGGTCCTCCAGGAGGTCGGCATCGGCCACCACCACCACGTTGAGCGGCGCCTGCGCCTCGGCGAGATGGGCGGAAGCCGGGGGTGCCGCCGGATCGTCACTGGCGAGCGGGGTCGGATAGGCGCTCTTCGCCGGCCCGGTGAGCCGCGCCGCCAGGGTCAGCCGCTCGTTGCCCGGCTGGAACGCGCGCAGCACGGCGATCGGATCCGGGTAGGTGCGGATCGGCGCGGCATCCAGCAGGCCGGCTTCCGGCCCGGTCTGGATGAGCGGGGTGAAGCTGGTGGTGGCACCTTCCGCCGGCCGCAGCACGCCGGGTGACATCAGGTTGATGACGTCGAGATTGGCGACGGCCGGCTCGCTCGGGTCGACATGGCTCCCGTCGAGCGACAGCCAGGGCAGATAGGGCAGTACCTGCTGGCGCCCGCCCTCCTCCGGCAGCGCCACCTGGCGGGCCGCGTCCGGGTCTCCTGCGATCTGGTCCGGCACGAGCTCCACGCCCCAGGAGGCCAGGAGCCCGTCGATCTTCGCAGCGAAGTCGCCCGGTACCTGGGCGATCGCCTGGGCCGCCTCGGAGAAAGGATCGACGAAGGCCAGCAAATGGCCGCCCCGCATCACGAACTGGTCGATGGCGTAGAGGTTCTGCTCGGGCAGGTCGTCCGGCTGGACCAGCATCAGGACCTGGATGGCCGGGTCGATCTGGTACTCCTCGCCGCTCAGCATGCGCACATCGTAGAACTGGCGGAGCTGGCTCAGGATCTGCCAGGGCATCTGGCTGTCCTGCATACTGCCTTCGAGCGGCAGGCCGGTGATGATGCCGAGCACCGGCTTGTTCGGCCGGGACAGGTCGAAGACCAGCCGGGTCAGGTCGTACTCCAGAAAGCGCTCACGCTCGGGGCTGAGCATGGCGATCACGTCGGTGTCGTCGGTGGTGTTGGCGCCGACGATCCCCAGGAACGCGGTGCTCTGGTCCGCCCCCAGGATCGGCTGCAGCCCGGCACCCACCGCCCGGTCTTCCTCCTCGGAGAAAGGCTGCGGGTCGATCACCTGGACCTCGACCTGGCCGCCCGACGCCTCCCGGAACGATTCTAGCATGTCGCGCGCCTGCTGCGCATAGCTCCATAAGTACGGGTTGGTCTCGCGCAGCGACGAGGACAGGTAGAAGCGCAGCCGTACCGGCTCCTGGATGTCGGCCAGCATGGCGCGGGTGCCGTCCGACAGGGTGAACTGCCGGTTCTCGGTGAGGTCCAGGGCCGGGCCGCGCAATGCGATGCCGGAGAAGACGTTGAAGGCCAGAAAGGCCACCAGGGCCAGCGGGATGCCCAGGATCGACAGGATCCGTCGGTCGAGATGCATGTCGTCAGCCAGCCTTCTTCAGGTCGACCAGGAGCTTGTTCACGAACAGCGCGGTGCTGATCAGGGTCAGGATGAAGATGGCGGTGGTGAGCGGCAGCGTGCCCTTGCTCAGCGCGGTGAAGTGGGTAATCAGGCTGAACGAGGCGACCAGGTCAACCAGGAAGCCCGGTGCCCAGCTGCGGAACGCCGCCAGCACCAGGTCGACGCCGCTCATCAGGAACAAGAAGCACAAGGCTGCACCCAGCACGAAGGCGACCACCTGGTTCCGGGTCACCGCTGACATGCAGGAGCCCAGCGCCAGGAAGCAGCCCGCCACCAGCCAGCTGCCGAGATAGCCCATCACGATCACGCCGTTGTCCGGGCTGCCCAGCCAGTTGACGGTCACCCAGATCGGGAAGGTCAGGAGCAGGGCGATGCCGCAGAACGCCCAGGCCGCCAGGAACTTGCCCAGCACCAGGGGAAAGCTGCCGACCGGCAGGGTCGTGATCAGCTCGATCGTGCCGGAACGCCGTTCCTCGGCCCACAGCCGCATCGCCACCGCCGGCACCAGGAAGAGATAGAGCCAGGGATGGAACATGAAGAACGAGGCCAAGTCGGCCTGGCCGCGCTGGAAGAAGCCGCCGACATAGAAGGTGAAGGCGCTGGAGGCGGCCAGGAAGATGATGATCAGGACATAGGCCACCGGCGTGGCGAAATAGCTCGCCAGCTCGCGGGCGAACACAGTCGCGGTCTGACGTGCGCGCATCGTCGTTTCAGGATCCGTCAGTGCTGCGTGGTGGTGAGCTTGCGGAACACGTCGTCCAGCCGCCCGGTCTCGACCCGGAAGTCCTGGATCTCGACGCCCGCCTCGAGCAGCCGGTCGGCGACGGTGGACGCGATCCGCTCGCCCTGGATCGGCACCACCAGGAGATCGTGGCCGTCCGCGGCGTGGTTCATCCGCTTGACCTCGTAGATGCTGGGGATGTCCGAGAGCGCCTCGATTGCAGTCTCGATCTGCTGGGGCAGGAGGCGCAGGGCCACCGCGTCGTGCCACTCCGAAAAGGCCTGGAACTGGGCGGGCGTGGCGTCCGCGATCAGCTTGCCGCGCGCGATCACGATAGCCCGGGTGCAGACGGCCGTGACCTCCTCCAGGATATGGGTCGAGACGATGATCGCCTTGTCGGCGGCCATGTCGGCGATGAGGGCGCGGACCTCGTGCTTCTGGTTGGGGTCCAGGCCGTCGGTCGGCTCGTCCAGGATCAGCACGGGCGGGTCGTGCAGGATCGCCGCGGCCAAGCCCACCCGCCGCTTAAAGCCTTTGGAGAGCGTCTCGATCGGCTTGTAGGCGACCTCGGCCAGATCGGTGCGCTCGATCGCGGTTGCGATGTTCTCGCGCGTCTGGGCGCTGCTCATCCCGCGCATCGCGGCGACGAAGCGGAGCAGAGCCAAGGGCGTCATGTCGCCATAAAGAGGCGCGCCCTCGGGCAGGTACCCGATCGCCCGGCGCGCCTCGAGCGGCTGGGCCTCGATGTCGTGGCCCATGATCCAGGCATGGCCGGACGTGGGTGTCAGGAAGCCCGCCAGCATCCGCATGGTGGTCGACTTGCCGGCACCGTTCGGACCGAGAAAGCCCACGACCTCGCCCTGCCGGACCCCGAAGCTCATCCGGTCTACCGCGGTGAACCGGCCGAACCGACGTGACAGCTGATCGAGGCGGACCGCCTGCTCCATGTTCTCCTGACCCCTGCCGGCAACCCTGATGTGCCGCTCGCCCCGATGCTGTTGAACGCCCGGCGCGCGCGGCGCAAGCGTCAACCGCCGTTCATGCGGCCGCACCCCGCATGGCTGTGACCGCGACTTGCCAGGAACACGGCCGGTTTATAACCCTTCCGGAGGGTGAACCGTCACCGCCCGTTCGAGGACCATCGATGGCAGCAGCCAGCATCGGCCGGCCCAGCGGCATCGCCACCCCAAGGAGTGGGCGGGCGCTGCCGGTGGCCGTGGTGACGCTCGCGATCCTGCTCGTCTGGTACTTGGGTGCCATCTGGCTGAACGCGCCACAGGTGATCGACCGCTACGGCGACCAGCCGTGGACCTGGCAGCAGCTGATGGCCGATGCCTGGTCGATGGACCGCCCGGTCCTGCCAGCGCCCCACCAGGTCGCGGTGGAGCTGAACCGGACCGTGTTCCAGACCGCGGTCACCTCCAAGCGCTCGCTGGTCTACCATGGCTGGATCACCCTCTCGGCCACCCTGCTAGGGTTTATGCTGGGCACGCTATTGGGCATCCTGCTGGCGGTTGGGATCGTCCATGTCCGGGCGCTCGAGACCTCGCTCATGCCCTGGGTGATCACCAGCCAGACCATCCCGATCCTGGCGATAGCACCCATGGTGGTGGTGGTGCTGGGCTCGGTAGGGCTCACCGGGCTCCTGCCCAAGGCCCTGATCTCGATGTATCTGTGCTTCTTCCCGATCACAATCGGGATGGTGAAGGGGCTGCGCTCGCCGGACGTGCTCGCCACCGAGCTGATGCATACCTGGAACGCGACCCCGTCCCAGGTCTTCTGGAAGCTGCGGTGGCCGGCCGCCGTGCCGTACCTGTTCGCGTCGCTGAAGGTGGCGATCGCCATCAGCCTGGTGGGGGCGATCGTCGGCGAGATGCCGACCGGGGCGCAGGCCGGGATCGGTGCCCGGCTGCTCAGCGGCTCCTATTACGGCCAGACCGTGCAGATCTGGGCGGCCCTGGTGATGGGTTCGGTGCTGGCGGGGGTCCTGATCGCGCTGATCAACCTCGTCGAGCGGCTGACGCTCCGGGCCATGGGGGCGCAGACGTGAGCCGGGCACTGGCGACGGGCCTGGGTTTCACTGTCCTGCTCCTCCTGGGCTGCTGGTGGGCGCTGCACCTGGTCCATGGCGGCCCGGTCGCCGCCGGCTTCTGGCTGCTGGTGCTGGTGCTGGTGGCGGTTGCCTGGCTCGCCCTGGACCGGCTCTCGGCCGAACCGGTCACCGCCCGGATCGTCCCGGTCCTGTTCGGTGCCTGGCTGCTGTTCCTGTGGGAGGTGGTGGTGGTCGGCTTCGACGTGCCGCGGGTCCTCCTGCCGGCACCATCGGCGATCGGCCGGACCATCGCGAACTCGCTGGGCCTTTTGCGCGCCGACTTCGTGCAGACCTTCGTGCGCGCGGTGGTGCCGGGCTGGGTGATGGGCTGCGGGGCGGGCTTCGTCGTGGCCCTCCTGATCGACCGATCGCCCTTCCTCCAGCGCGGCCTGCTCCCGATCGGCAACCTGGTCTCGGCCCTGCCGATCATCGGCGTGGCGCCGATCATGGTGATGTGGTTCGGGTTCGACTGGCAGTCCAAGGCCGCGGTCGTGGTGATCATGACCTTCTTCCCGATGCTGGTGAACACCATCGCGGGCCTGGCCCAGACCAGCGCCATCGAGCGCGACCTGATGCATTCCTATGCCGCCAGCTATTGGCAGACGCTGGTGGCGCTGCGCCTGCCAGCCGCGATGCCGTTCATCTTCAATGCACTCAAGATCAACGCGACCCTGGCGCTGATCGGCGCCCTGGTCGCCGAGTTCTTCGGCACGCCGATCGTGGGCATGGGCTTTCGGATCTCCACCGAAGTCGGCCGGATGAACCTCGACCTGGTCTGGGCGACCATCGCCGTGGCGGCACTGGCCGGCTCCTTGAGCTACGGCCTGCTGGCGCTGATCGAGCGGATGGTCACCTTCTGGCATCCCTCCTATCGTCGACGTCGCTAAAGCGTAGTCCGTCCGGGCGCATGATTTGCCGGACCGGTTGGGGGAGAGGTGGCTTAATGAGAATACTGGCACTGGCAATGACGGCCGCGACCGGCCTCACCCTGACAACGGCGGCGGATGCCGCCGACCGGCTGACCCTGCAGCTCAAATGGGTCACCCAGGCGCAGTTCGCCGGCTACTATGTCGCCCAGGACAAGGGCTTCTACGAGGAAGCCGGGCTGGACGTGGAGATCAAGCCCGGGGGCCCGGACATCGCCCCGCCCCAGGTGATCGCCGGCGGCGGTGCGGACGTGATCGTGGAATGGATGCCGGCCGCCCTGGCGTCCCGCGAGAAGGGCGTGCCGCTCGTCAACATCGCCCAGGTCTTCCAGAAGTCCGGCATGATGCTGACCTGCCGCAAGGACAGCGGCATCGTCGACCCCAAGACCGACTTCAAGGGCCGCACGCTGGGCGTCTGGTTCTATGGCAACGAGTACCCGTTCCTGTCCTGGATGGCGACGCTCGGCATCCCGACCAATGGCGGGCCGGACGGGGTGACGGTGGTCAAGCAGGGCTTCAACGTCGACCCGCTCCTGCAACGGCAGGCCGACTGCATCTCGACCATGACCTACAATGAATATGGCCAGGTGCTCGACGCCGGCATCAAGCCGGAGGAGCTGACCGTGTTCAAGTACGAGGACCAGGGCGTGGCGACGCTCGAGGACGGGCTCTACACGGTGGAGAAGAACCTCGAGGACCCGGCGATGGTCGACAAGCTCGCCCGGTTCGTGAAGGCCTCGATGCAGGGCTGGTCCTATGCGGTCGAGAATCCCGACGAGGCGGCGGAGATCGTGCTGGAGAACGACGCGACCGGCGCGCAGACCGAAGAGCACCAGAAGCGGATGATGGGCGAGGTCGCCAAGCTGATCGGCAGCCCTCCGGAGGGTGTGGGCTATCTCGATCCGGCCGCCTATGAGCGCACGGTGAAGGTGCTGCTCTCGGGCGGCTCCGACCCGGTGATCAGCAAGGCGCCGAGCGGGGCCTGGACCCACGACGTCTTCGAGGCCTCGAAGAAGTAGCCGGACCGCCGAACCGGGGATCGCGACTGCGGGGCCGCTGCGTGGCGATGCGCAGCGGCCCCGTTCGCGTGTCGCACCCATAGATGACCGGAGGATGGCGGCGGCGTTGCCGTTACGTACAGATACCATTCGTCACAAATGTCTGCGTGCGCCAAAGAAGCTACGGTGCCATAGGTGTGATCAACGATGTTAGATCATTGCCGGCACGGCTGGCACTGCCACTCATGGTTTCCGGCCCTTCTGATGCTGCGAGCTTCGATGCTGCCATGTCCGACTGCTATCATTTTAGCCCTGCGTTGAGATGAACAGCAGCAAGCCCCCCATGCCGCGCCGGCAGCCCCCCAAGCAGGCGATCTCCCTGCGCGTCGACGTCGACGTGCTCGAATGGTTCAAGGCCGGCGGGCCTGGTTACCAGACCCGGATGCTGCGGGTCCTGCGCGAGCACATGCGCGCGGAACGGGCCAAGGCAGCCGAGCAGTCCGCCGCCTGAGCAGCGCGCCCGCCCTCGCCTTTATGGGAAAAAGCGACCAAATCCCTCCGGTGACGTGCCGGCCGCCTCGGGCGCGGCCGGCCTACGGCTGGAAGGAGGTCCGTCTTGGCCAAGGAGATCTTCTGCGCGTTCGGCGTGGATGTGGACGCGGTTGCCGGCTGGCTCGGCTCGTACGGGGGCGAGGACAGCCCGTGCGACATCAGCCGCGGCCTGTTCGCCGGCGAGGTGGGCGTGCCGCGCCTGGTGGAACTGTTCCGCCGGTTCGGGATCGACACGACCTGGTTCGTGCCGGGCCATTCGATCGAGACCTTCCCCCGCCAGATCGAGGCCGTCGCTAAGGCCGGCCACGAGATCGGCATGCATGGCTACAGCCACGAGAACCCGATCGCCCTGACACCTGCCCAGGAGGAGGAGGTGTTCGAGAAGTGCATCGAGGTGATCGAGAAGGTCGCGGGGCGCAAGCCGGTCGGCTACGTGGCGCCCTGGTGGGAGTTCGGGCCCAAGACCAACGAGCTCCTGCTCAAGAAGGGCATCAAGTACGACCACAGCCTGATGCACGACGACTTCACGCCGTATTACGTGCGGGTCGGCGATAGCTGGACCAAGATCGACTACGGGCGCAAGGCGTCGGACTGGATGAAGCCGCTGGTGCGTGGCCAGGTCACCGACCTGATCGAGATCCCGGCATCCTGGTATCTCGATGACCTGCCGCCGATGATGTTCATCAAGTCCTCGCCGAACAGCCACGGCTTCGTCAATCCGCGCCATCTCGAGGAGATCTGGCGGGACCAGTTCGATTGGGTCTATCGCGAGATGGACTACGCCGTCTTCACTATCACCATCCACCCTGACGTTTCCGGCAAGCCGCAGGTGCTGCTGATGCTGGAGCGGCTGTTTCAGTACATCTCGAAGCACCCGGGCGTGACCTGGACCACCTTCGAGAAGATCGCGGACGACTTTGCCAGGCGCTCGCCGCGCCACGAGGTGAAGCCCGCCGATCCGGCGGCCGGGATCTAGCGCCATGTGCGGCCTGTGCGGCGTCCTGCAGGCGGAGCACTGGAGCGATGCCACCGGGGCCGGTGACGGCGCCGTACCGCGCCAGGCGCGGCTGCGCCGCGCAGCGCTGGTCTCGGCGGTGCTGGCACCCCGCCGGGCCAGGGCCGCGGACTGGGAGGGTGCGAAGCTCCGCCTTACCACCGCCACCGGCCGGGTCGAGCTCGCCGACACGCTGGCCGATCTCTGGCACCGTGCCGACCGGCTGGTCGGGCCCCTCGACCCGCTCGACCCGGAGCTGCTGGACCGGCTGGACGGCGCCGCTTGAGCGGCACAGTCCAGAAGGTGCCGGTGGACCTGCTGACCGGCTTTCTCGGCAGCGGCAAGACCACGCTGTTGCGCCGGCTCCTTGCCGATCCGGCGCTGGCGGATACCGCCGTGCTGATCAACGAGTTCGGCGCGGTCGGTCTCGACCACCTCCTGGTCGAGACGGTCGATC